>JAUQWQ010000019.1 GCA_030835085.1 Ignavibacteria bacterium | reverse complement strand
TGTATTTTATTGCAGCAAGTCCGGAATACATTGTTGCAGATGCGTTTGTATCAGTCAGCGATGATCTTTCCTGGAAGGCTAAATCAGCCCCCAGGAGAAAATCAACTTTGGATGAAGGTGAAAATTTGAATACAAGATTGTTATACATCCTTGTTTTGCCTTCAGAACCGGAGGAAATTTCATTGCCAACAAGATTATTATAAATAATTTCAAGATTTTTAGCCGGTTTCACACCAAGCGTTAAACCAAATGATTTATTTTTATTGTTATCAGCAAAAACATTATAGCCGTTCAGCAGGTGCAGCGAACCATAAACTTTAGGTGAAAATTCATACGACAACCGTATTCCGCTCTGGTAAAGCGGCTCGTAATATGTAGGCAGTGCCAATGTGTTGAAAAAATTACTTTTCGGGAGCAAACCTTCTGCTCCGATGTGGGTCAAAAAGTATCCCGCATCAATCCAAAGATTCTTTGCAGGAGAGAATCCGGCATAGGCTTCCTGTACAAACTGTTGATTTGCCGGCCAGTTTACCGAAGGGATATCACCGTAATGCAGTGTCAACGCGCCGTGCACCTTTGTATCATTATACTTCAGCGATACCTGTGCAATATTCAGCCTGAATTCTTCCCTGTAGAGAACAGTAGAAGAGAATTGCCTTATAGGATTACCGTTTTTATCATCATCCCAGGCGTAATATGTATCAACATATCCGTTTAGCGTGAACTTAGTAAAATCCTGTGACTTAATAAATTGTGAAGCTAACATCAAAATTAAAATTAGAATCGTTTTTTTCATTTACTAAAAATATAGTTTATATAATGTGTACATAATTATTATTCCCAAAATTGTTACGGCAACCGGCAGAAGCATTGCCATTGATTCATAATGATCATTATCATGGTTTTTCATTTTTAATGTGATCATTTGTTTAATTATTTTAATTCATCAAGTTTTAAATTCAGTTTAAGTACATTTATTACAGTCATTCCCATCACTGTATTTTCAATGCTTTGATCAACCAGGGCTTTTATTTGTGCTTCAGGAATATTCCGCACAGCAGCTATCCTTTTTACCTGTATATAGGCTGAGTTTGGCGAGATATTCGGATCAATACCAGAGCCCGAAGCTGTAACAAGCTCGGATGGAATTTCTTCCTTCTTTACTCCCGGGTTATGTACCAGGAACGTATCTATCCTTGCCTGAACTTCCGCGAGGTAATCTGGATTTGAGGGGCCTTTATTTGAACCGCCGGTTGATGCAGCATTGTATCCAACAGCAGATGGTCTTCCCCAGAAATATTTATCATCGGTGAAACTTTGCCCTATATTTTCGAACCCGATTATTTTATCATCCTTTACAATTGGCGAACCTACTGAGTTTGAAGGGAATACCAGCCCTATTGTATATATACCCAACGGATAAATAACACCGAACATTAAAATTAATATTACGGTTAAGATGAGTGAACTTTTTAAATTCTTTATCATTTTTTTTAAGTTAGACTATGTTAAAAATTGTTAAAAGTAAATCTATCAGCTTAATACCTGCAAACGGTACAATTACTCCGCCTAGACCATAAATAAGCAGGTTCCTTGCAAGCAGTGATTCAGCCTCTAACGGACGGTATGCAACCCCCTTTAATGCAAGCGGAATGAGTATTGGTATGATTAGTGCATTAAATATGACTGCCGAAAGTATTGCAGAGCCCGGTGAAGTGAGCCCCATAATATTCAGCACCTGCAATTGCGGTATGGAGGCAATAAATAAAGCGGGAACAATAGCAAAATACTTTGCAACATCATTTGCTATTGAAAATGTTGTTAATGCGCCTCTTGTAATTAAAAGCTGCTTGCCGATCTCGACTACTTCAATAAGTTTAGTCGGGTCGTTATCAAGGTCAACCATATTACCGGCTTCTTTGGCAGCCTGTGTACCTGAATTCATTGCTACACCAACATCAGCCTGCGCTAATGCCGGCGCGTCATTGGTGCCGTCTCCCATCATAGCGACCAGTTTTCCGGAACCTTGTTCAGATTTAATATAATTCATTTTATCTTCGGGCCTGGCCTCAGCAATAAAATCATCTACCCCGGCTTTGCCTGCTATAAATTTTGCTGTAAGCGGATTATCGCCCGTAACCATAACGGTCTTTACACCCATTTTGCGCAGCCTTTCAAATCTTTCCTGTATACCGGTTTTTATTATATCTTCAAGCTGGATCACACCGGCAGCTTCGCCGTTTACTGCAACAGCAAGCGGCGTTCCGCCATTTGATGCGATCTCGTCGACTATCTTCTGCATATTCACCGGAATAGATTTTCCGTTGGATTGCACAAGATTCCTGATAGTATCAATAGAACCTTTGCGTACTGAAAGTCCGTTTTTAGTATCCAATCCGCTCATCCTGGTCTGGGCAGTGAATTTTATGAATGTATCATCTTTGTGATCATTTACATTTATTTCAATGTTGCTTTTTTTAGCAAGCTCAAGTATCGATTTCCCTTCAGGGGTTTCATCAGCAATAGAGCTCATTGCGCAATATTTTATGAAATCACTATCAGGCATTCCATTAACATTGTAAAAATTAGTTGCCTTACGATTACCAATTGTGATAGTACCGGTTTTATCAAGCAGCAGTGTATCAATATCACCGGCAGTTTCAACTGCCCGGCCTGATTTTGCTATGATGTTAGCTCTTAATGCTCTGTCCATTCCGGCAATACCAATTGCTGAAAGCAATCCGCCAATTGTAGTGGGTATCAGGCAGACAAATAACGATATTAATGACGCAATTGCTATCGGAGTATTTGCATACCTGCCAAAAGGCTCGAGGGTTACGGTAACTATTAAAAACATAATAGTAAAGCCTGAGAGCAAAATTGTCAAAGCAATTTCATTCGGTGTCTTTTGTCTTTTCGCGCCTTCAACAAGTGTTATCATTTTATCAAGGAATGATTCTCCTTTTTCAGTGGTTACCTGTACCTTGATCATATCCGTAAGCACTTTTGTACCTCCTGTTACGCCTGAGCGGTCACCACCTGCTTCGCGGATAACCGGGGCTGACTCACCCGTAATTGCCGATTCATCAATAGTCGCAATTCCCTCAATTATTTCGCCATCCGTGGCAATAAGTTCACCTGCGGATGTTACAAAGACATCACCTTTTTTCAGGTCAGATGACATTACTTTTTTTATTTCACCATTAGGCAGTATAACGTTCGCGGGAGTTTCCTGTCTCGTCTTTCTAAGAGTTTCAGCCTGTGCCTTGCCCCTTGCTTCGGCCAGGGCTTCAGCAAAATTTGCAAAGAGTAAGGTTACAAATAGTATTAAGGCTATTGCTGAATTGTAAGCAAAGCTGCCCTGTACAGCATCAGGTTCTATGAGTATGTAAATACTCATTACGAACATAATCACTGTACCGATTTCTACAACGAACATTACAGGATTCTTTATCATAGCCTTAGGGTTCAGCTTTATGAAAGAATCCTTTAGTGCCCGGATGACCAGGTCTTTCTGAAATAGCTTCGATACTCTTGGATGTTTAGACATATGATTTTGAATTTCTCTTATTTATCTTAAAATTGTTAAGTATTCTGAAATGGGTCCCAGCACAAGCGCAGGGATAAATAGCAGCGCTCCAACTATTAATATTACTGAAAAGAGCATAATACCAAACATTGGTGAATCCATTTTTAATGTACCCGATGATTCAGGAATATATTTCTTCTGAGAAAGTGAACCGGCTATCATTATGGGGCCAATAATTGGAATATACCTTCCAAGCAGCATTACGATACCTGTTGATATATTCCAGAATGAAGTATTATCACTTAGACCTTCAAACCCAGAGCCGTTATTCGCTGCAGCGGAAGTGAATTCATACAGCATTTCACTGAATCCATGAAAGCCGGGATTATTGAGCCACTTTAAAACTTCCCCGGGGTTTTCTGTGATCATCCATGTATGTGATGCGAGCGCTGTTCCTCCTAGAATTAATAACGGATGCAGTAATGCAACAAGTATGGCTATTTTAACTTCGCGCACTTCGATCTTTTTTCCAAGGAACTCCGGAGTTCTGCCAACCATCAACCCTGAAATGAACACAGCAATAATCATAAATATGAACATGTTGATAAAACCTACTCCAACACCTCCATAAAATGCGTTGAGCTGCATTCCAAGCATCTGGAAAGTACCCGAAAGCGCCGTAAAGCTATCATGCATTGAGTTTACCGAACCGTTTGATGTTACCGTAGTACTGATGGACCATAGGGCTGAAAGCACGGGTCCAAACCTGGCTTCCTTGCCTTCCATGCTGCCCTGCGGCTGTGTAATACCCATTTCGGTTATCACTGGGTTGCCGCCGGTTTCCTGTAATATTGTGGGAATAAGCAGCATCAGGTACCCGGCAGTCATAACTGCTATTATTAAATAAGCAAGTTTTTTCCGATCGAGGTAATACCCTAAAGCAAAAACCATAGCTATGGGTATTAAAAGAATTGCTGAATTTTCAGCAGCATTTGTAATGCCGTTTGGATTTTCAAACGGGTGAGTTGAGTTTGGTCCGAAGAATCCGCCACCATTTGTGCCAAGCTGTTTAATTGCCACCATTGCAGCAACGGGTCCGCGCGCAACATTAACAGTATCACCCTGCAGTGTAACTACGGTTTCCGAACCCTTAAAGGTCATGGGTGTCTGATTCAGAAGCAGGATAACAGCAAGCATAATAGATAAAGGAAGCAAAATTCTTGTGCATGCTCTTACCATTTGATAATAAAAATTTCCAAGTTTTCTTGTTGACCTGTTTGCCAGTCCTTTATAAAGCAGCGCAAGAGAAGCGATACCTGTACCAGCAGAAACAAACTGAAGGAATACCAACGCCAGAAGCTGCGAGAAATATGAAGCTCCTGTTTCACCGGAATAGTGCTGCAGGTTTGTATTTGTTACAAAACTCACTGCTGTATTGAAAGCCTGCGTGGGCTCCATAGAAAGTATATTATCAGGATTCCAGAACGGATGCCAGGTCTGTGTTAACAGAACAAACATTATCCATACAAACCAAACTAAATTGATAGTAAGCAGTGCCTTTAGGTTCTGCTTCCAGTCCATTTCTGCAAGCGGGTTTATTCCGCTGACTTTGAAAATCAGCTTTTCGATGGGTTCAAAGAAATCAAGAAATGTCTTTTCGCCCTTAAAGACCTTTGAAATGTACCTGCCAAGCGGTACTGCAAGTAATATTGTTACAAGAATAATTATTGCAGAATAAAAATATTCCATTTAGAACTAAAACCTTTCTGCTTTAATTAATGAATAAACCATGTAAGCAAAAACCACGATACTGATGATAAACAAAATCGTCATAGTACATTTTCCCCCTTATCGGTAAGTCTGAAAAATATCCAGAACATTAAACCTCCAAGCCCCAGCATTAAAAATATTAATAGTATTTCAGGCATATGTTAATTGTTTTTACAATGCAGATTGCAATTACCATGCCGAATATTTATGAGAAATGCAGCTCAAAATCAGGTAATTTAAAGTAAATAGTGTTTCAAAATGGAATGGTTATTTCAATTTGAAAGGGTTCAAAAATTTGTGTTAAAAGGCTATTCTATACCGTATTCTTTAAGTTTGCGGTATAGTGTTACTGTTCCAATGCCAAGGGCTTTTGCGGTATGTGTTTTGTTGCCATTAAAATCCTTTAAGGTTTTAAGTATATGCGCTTTCTCAACGCTATCAAGGGAGTGTTCTGTGCTGCCGGGTTTAGCTTCTGAATATTCTTCAGGCAGAAGATCTGCAGTAAGTTTGTTATCACCAGCAAGTATAACAGCGCGTTCTATTATATTTTTCAGCTCTCTTATGTTACCATTAAATCTATACGACTTCAGCGTGCTGATAAACTCATTGCTCACGTTTTCTATTTTCTTATTCAGTTTCTCAGAATAATACTCAACAAAATAACCTGTCAATATATCCAGGTCATCCGGTCTTTCAGAAAGTGAAGGCAGGTGAATTGTAAATGTATTAAGCCTGTAATAAAGGTCTTCCCTGAAAGTACCTTCTGAAATAGCTGTTTTAAGATCCCTGTTTGTCGCCGCGATTATCCTGATATCAAGTGTATGTTCTTTGGGGTCGCCCACACGAAGGTAAGTTTTTTCTTCAATAGTGCGAAGAAGCTTAGCCTGCGTTTGCATGGACATTTCCCCGACTTCATCAAGGAAAATTGTTCCGCCGTTTGCTTCTTCAAAGTATCCCTTTTTGTCATTAGCAGCTCCTGTAAACGCGCCTTTTTTGTGACCGAAGAATTCTGACTCCTGAAGGTCTTTGGGTATAGCACTGCAGTTAACCGCCACAAATTTTTTTGCGCTCCGTTTGCTTGAATTATGAATTGCCTGCGCGAAAAGCTCTTTTCCTGTACCGGTTTCACCCAGCAGCAGTACAGTGGTATCAGTAGGAGCGGCTTTTTTCGCGAACTCTATTGCTTCGGATATTTTTTTTGATTTGCCGATAATTTTGCTGAACGCATATTTAGAATCAATGCGGTTCCGTAATTCTTTAACCTCACGGTGTATCATTGATTTTTCGAATGCACGTTTTACGGTGAGCGGAAGTTTATCATCATCATCACCTTTTACAAGGTAATCAAATGCGCCGTTTTTCATTGCCTCGACGCCGTCTTTTATCTGCCCGAAAGCTGTAATAACTATTATTTCAATATCAGGGTATTTGGCTTTGATCTTCTTTGTAAGCTCTATACCGCTGCCGTCAGGCAGCTTCACATCGGTTACAATGACTGCAACATTATCACTTTCAGCTTGTGTGATACCCGACGCGAAATCCTCAGCTGTGATAACAGCGAAGCCATCAAGTGTAAGTATCCTTTCCAGCAGGCTTCTGATTGCCGGTTCATCGTCAACGATGAGTACTTTTGAATTCATATACAAATATATGATAATTCATTTTGTGTTTTGGTGAAAAAAGATTATCATATTTCAACAAGGGTATTGTTCTAACAAAAATCATCGTTTACACTTAGCCTCTTGCGAAGAAGGGACTCTGTTCGAATTGTGTTATTGTATTTCGCCGAGTTCATTATTTAATTACAGGAATACCCCCCTCCCCCACACTTTTTTTTCAGCTTAATGAGGGAATAAAAAACATGATGGTGTGTATAATTTCAATGATACTTAAAACTGTAAGCTTAAAATTATGCTAAAATGCAATTTTAAGCTGATTAATTGAATAGAACATTCAAAATTTGATGATTAAATTAGTATAATATGAAACCATTACATATATATTCTTTAACAAAATTATTTCACAATTATGAGTGAACCTATAATTTCAGGAATAGAAGCTATCCAGGCAATTCTTGCGCCTGCACTTGGAATTTCAGCTACAGCTTTATTGCTGCTGAACATGCATAACCGCTTTTCAATTACCATAAACAGAATACGGTTATTGAACGAAGAGAGAAGAAGATATCATATAAAGATATCAAGAAATGAAGAACCCGGAGCTTATGAGCAGTTCCGATATTCAAGTATTTCCAGCCAGCTGAAAATGCTGAACGAAAGGTGCAGAGAGTTGCGTAACGCAATACTCTATATTATCGGTTCTATATTCCTGTTCGTAATAAGCTCACTTTTGATAGGGGTTAATATCTTTATTTCTACCGAAATATTGAGAACGGCGCCCATATTGGTTTTTTCAGTGGGCATGATAATGGTTCTGATAGGTATAGTTTATTCAGCGATGGATGTTGTAAATTCATACAGGGTAACAGAAATAGAAGTCAAAGGAGAGATTTAGCTTGCTCGTAATTTAAACAAAAAGGAGCTCCGTAAGGAACTCCTTTTATTTATAAAATTTAACCGTTAAGCAAACTCCTGCATTTTACTGGATCATTATCATTTTACTTGTTTTAGTATAATTACCTGAGGTTAACTTATAGAAGAATATACCGCTTGAAAATCCGGAAGCATTCCAGTTCACTATATAAGTACCCGGGGTTAAATTTTCATTCACCAGAGTCGTGACCTGCCTGCCTAAAACATCGTATATTTCAAGTCTGGTATTATTAATGCCGCCGGCCGGAATATCAATTCTGATATTTGTTGAAGGATTAAAGGGATTGGGATAATTCTGATACAAATTAAAGCTGCCAGGTATATTGCCTGTAATCGGCTGAATTCCAATAGGTATTGGCGAATATCTTAATGTAACGATATCATTTTCCGAAGCGGAAACACCTGAGAATCCTGTCACAAAAATATTTTCAAACTGGTCAACAGCAAGTGAAGATGCAAAGTCATTTTCGCCTGCCGGGCCGTTAAATCTCATTTCCCATTGCTGAAATCCTGAAACATCGTATTTGATTGTCAGGTAATCCATCGAATTGGCTCCATCGCTTGTACCGGTGACATAGATATTTGAACCGGATGTTACAATATCAACCGGATTGTCTGCCCCGCTGCCTTCATACCTTGAAACCCATTGCGTCTGAAGGTTTGAGTTGTATTTCACAGTGGCGTAATCAAACGTACTTGAAATGCCCATGCTTTGACCTGTAACATAAATATTACCCAGGTTATCCGAGGTCATACGAACTGCGTTATCAATTTGCCTGAGCGGCGGTCCGGCATAAAAAGCTGATCCAAGACTGTCTCCGTTGATCACATTGTATTTTATTGTGAAAAAATTGTAATTGCCGTTCAAACTGTCGCTTCTGCCTGTTACATAAACAGCATCATTAAGCGCAACAATGCATACGGCTGCATCTTCATTGTTTCCTGTGCCATTGTACCTTTTAGCCCACTCGAGTATGCCGCTGTTATTGTATTTTACCGTCAAATAGTCTGAGGTATTAAAATTCTGGAGCTCACTGGAGTAACCTGTTAAGTATACATTACCGCTGTTATCTATTGCAATAGCATCCGCCTGGTCAAATGACCGGGATAGGCTGCCGCTATAAACTGAAGCCCATTGCTGAACCCCTGAAGAATTATACTTCAACGCAGTAAAATGCTGGTTATCTGTTTCATCACTGCGGCCGGCAACATAAACATTACCAGATATATCAACTTCTATAGCGAAACCGTAATCGCCGCCGTTATTTGTGCCGTTGAAAGTGCTTACCCAAAGCCGGTTGCCTGAACCGTCATACTTTATTGTTATGATATCCCTGGTTGGCTGAAATGAATATCCGGTTATGTAAACAAATCCCGCATTATCAGAAGTTATTGCTAACGCCTTATCTTCATTAACACCGGGACTGCTGTACTGCCTGACCCATGCTGTATCCCCGGTTACCCCGTTATATTTCAGCAGTACAATATCGGTTCCGCTGTTAAATCCATTGACCCAACCTGCAACATAAACATTTCCAGCGGGATCAATAGTAATTGCTTTTGAGGTATCCTGTGAACCTGCTGCGGGTGAACTGTAGCGGGCAGACCACCATTGGTATGACTGCGCTGAAGCGTTAGAAATAACAAATACAATTGTCAAAAAAAATATAATCTTTAATTTCATAATATATGATTTTAGTTTATCAGTTAATATTGACTCCCCCTGTGAATATGATGAACATTAGCATATGCGCAATACTCTTCAATTCAATGAGCAAATTCAATTTTTATTAGCTTCAAGTTACACAGAGTTACCTCTACATAACACTATTCATAAGGATGATAAAAGGACTACACCCTTTGATTGCATTCCGGCTTATATCTATTTACCGGTATTACAAATATTATGCCTTAAATTTGTATCGAAGTATAATGGAAAAAGAGTGGAAATTTCAATATGGGGAAACAAAACTGACATATATGTCAAAACCTGGAGGATATTATATGTCACCGCAATAACAAAAAGGACATCCTATAATATAGAATGTCCTTTAATATTTTGAAACAATCCGTGAATCAGTTAAGCAAAATCTGCTGTTAAAATTCCTATGCCGGCTTACCCGCCAATGGCCTCGAGTACCTTGAAATCAGGTTCTTCCATCTTTGAAAAGCTGTAACGCTTTTCAATTGCAGCCCGGTTTATCTCATCAAGCACAGATATCATCATATCATACTTGGCTTTGCGGTGGAACTTAAGGATCATGATCATATCCTTATTAACTGTTCCCCAGCCTTCCAGGTATTGCTTCAGCTGTTCGAGATTAACTTTAATTGGCTGTTCTTCGGTACCATCAGATTTACCTTTGGATAACCCGATATTGCCTTTTTCAGAGATCCTAATGAACACAACATTACCCATATCCACTTTTACGGTCGATTCCTGATCACCCTTTGGAAGGTTGATCTGCATAACCTGCGGCTGGTTTAATGTTGATGTCATAATAAAGAATGTGAGCAGAAGCATGATAACGTCAACATAGGGAGTCATATCAATATGAAATCCTACCCGTTTACGCTTTGCCCATTTATTCTGTTTGCGTCCGCGTTTTTCGCTGCCGCCTTCGGCCTGTTCAACACTTGCCATTATGTATTTCTCCTGGATCTGTTTTGAATTCCTTCAAAACAGACAAATCTTTTATTATTAAGTGTGTTAGATAAAAATGCTATCTTTACTTGCTTCTATTAAAATTACTTTTTCTCTTTTTCGTCGGTTTCAAGATCCGTCACAAAAGAGAACCTGGTATTTTTAGTTTCTTTCATAATTTCCATCAAATCCTGCACTGCGCCGATATCTGCTTCTTTATCACCCTTCACCACAATTCTCAGATCTTTTCCAACATTGCTTTTTGAAGACAAACGGAAATCTATCAATAATTTCTTGAATTTTTCCCTGTCTTGAAATGCAATGATAGGCCGTTTCATCTGCCCTTTATCATTCAGGTTAGCCGGATTGTTCCATCCGGGCTGTGTAGTGCTGTCAGGGTGATAAGCAGCAAGACCGATTGGGTCGCCAAGAACGTCTTCTCTTACATTGATATTATCAACATCGGCAAATATATCGCCAAAGCGGTTAATAACAAGCGTCATAACATTCCTTTCGGGAAGCTTTGTTGTATCATTTCCCGAGTTAGGCAGCTTTACCTGGATATCTTCGGCAAGCTCAGCTTTAAACTGTGCTGTTAAGATAAAGAAGGTCAATATAAGCATGATAACGTCAACATACGGCGTCATATCTATGGCTTGTGCGGGTTTTCTGCGTTTTTTGACTGCTGGCATATTCTTTTTACTTTCTTATACTAAATTTTTAAGTAAATGGTTTCTTTAATTAAAAAATGCCTTACTTTGATTTAACAGTCAATATCTGCATAATGTTGTATGTAGCTTCATCTATCATATAGGTGAAGTTACTTACGCGTGTTGAAAAGTAATTGTAACCTATAATAGCAACAATAGCACCGAAGATACCGAATGCTGTATTGATAAGCGCTTCGGAAATACCTGTTGAAAGCTCTGTAGCGTTAGGTGTACCTGCAGTTGCAAGCGCCTGGAATGAACGTATCATACCAAGTACCGTTCCGAACAGACCCACTAACACAGATATTGATGCGATTGTTGAAAGTGCAACTAAATTTCTTTCTAAAAGAGGAACTTCAAGCATCATAGCTTCTTCAATGGCGCGCTGTACTTCTGCCATTTTCTTTTCGCCGTCTATAGGGTCGTTCTTAACGACATTATAGCGCTCCAGTGCCAGCCTTAGTACATTGGCCAGCGAACCCTTCTGCTTATTGCACTCTGCAATTGCTCCATCTATATCGTTATCCATAACAAGTGTCTGGACTTTTTTAACAAACGGTTCGATCGGGCCTCTGCCTTTGGCTTTGCCTAAAGAGAGCTGTCTTTCGATAATGAATGTGATAACCATAATACTGATGGTCATAAGTGCAACAACAACCGGTCCGCCTTTGTAAATCTGACCGAATACGTTTACCGGTGTTCCTGCTATGGTATCGCCGCCCTTGAAGTTATTCGGGCTTCCAAATACGAACTGGAATACAGCAAATGATACTACTAATGCAACTACCATGACGATTGTGATAAAAACGGATTGTTTCATAGTTAAGTTATTCCTCCAATAGATTATTGAGTTTCTTTTTTATTCTTAGTCTTAATTATATATTCCTTGTATGAAAATATAAATTTTTATTCTTAATTTTTAAAATCTCAATTTGAAAATGAAGCTACAGCTTCCATTTCTGACGGATATGTATCAAATATCAGGCTGAGCTTTGTGATAACGAATAAATTCTCTAAATTTTTATTTAACTGGCAGAGTTTTACTTTGCCTTCTCTTTTTGTGTAATTTGCGTGAACTGAAATAAGGACACCGAGAGCTGAGCTGTTGAGATAAGAAACCTCGCCCAAATCAATTACGAGTTTTAAGTTACCTTCTTCAGATAGCTTTTTTATAGTACTCTGCAGTTCATCTGTTTCATCTCCGCCTACAAAATTACCTTTTAGCTTTAAAACCTGAATTTTACCATCCTGTAAAGATGACTCTTTAATGTGTGAACTCATATTATATTGTTGTAGATGTTATTAATTTGGATTGTCTAATGGCAAAGATAAACTGATTTTTCATTATTTGCAATCAAATATTGCTGTTTTTTACATAATATTAAAGAGAAAATTAATTGCCCGGTTAGTAAAAATAATTACCACTTTCGGGTAGCAACCTTTTTTGCAAACAGGCTAAGCCGGTAACTTCAAAACCTCAAGGATTTTACCGTTAATTTCGCTTATGCTGCCAATTCCGTATATATCAAAAACTGCTGATTTCGTGCTGTAATGCTCCCTAACTGGTGCAGTCTGCGCCTTGTAAACATTAAGGCGGTTCTTTATGGTCTCTTCTGTATCATCAACCCTGCCCCGCCCAAGCATCCGCCGGATCAGTTCATTATCATCTAAAGTTATATTTATTACCTTAGCGGTTTCGTAACCCAGTGATTCCATTATATTATCTAACTCTTTTGCCTGCTCAATTGTTCTGGGGAATCCATCAAGTATAAACCCCTTTTTTGCGTCATCTGCCGAAATAGCTTCTTTAATTATACCTACCATAATATCATCTGATACCAGGTTACCGGCATCCATTACTTCTTTTGCTTTTAGACCCAGCGGAGTGCCGTCAGTGACAGCTTTACGCAGGATTTCACCGGTAGAAAGATGTTTCAATCCAAGTTTTTCTGCAATCAAAATTGACTGGGTTCCTTTACCCGCTCCGGGGGGTCCTAAAATGATCAAATACATATATATTTAAACAGTAACTTACTAAAATTTTGTTAGGAATGAAATCAAATTTAGTTAAAAAAACATTAAAAGAAACTGTTTAAAATTGAAGTTTTTATTTTTGGTCTTTTAAATTCAGGAATTTTTTGATAAATAAATTTTTGAAAGCATTGTTACAAAAAACCATACCAACCGAAGCAGTGCAACTGCAATTCTGTATCTGCCTGCTACATTCTGATTTCAATTTCCCATAAAGCTCAAGCTGGAGCTAAAAAATTTCTTTGCATTGAATATTACTTGACCATTAACTAAATTAAGAGATTATTTTAAAAACAATTTATTACGGGAATCACTCAATGGAAATGAAAACTAAATTTTTAACTTTCATCGTTCTGGCTCTGTTCTGGAGCTCAGCCATAATATTGCCCTCATGCGGCAAGAAAGATGAGACAACCACAACGCAGGATACAAACAAAACTCAGCAGCAAACAATCCAGCAGCAGCAGAACACCCAGCAGCAAACACAGCAGCAGACCGTAAAGAAAGATTCAGTAAAGACTGACGACAAGAAAAAAGAAGACGATAAGAAGAAAGAAGAAGAAAAGAAAAAAGAAGAAGAGAAAAAGAAGCTTGAAGAAACACTCAAATCAGATCAGCGCCCTGAAAGTAATGTAGACTTTGCTGCCATTTGGCCCAAGAAGTGCGCCAAATGCCATGGTAAAGACGGCAAAGGCAAAGTTGAAGGCGTACCTGACCTGACATCAGGTGAAGTAAAGAACACAAGTGCCAATAAATTAAAATCGATCATCGAAAACGGCAAAAAAGGCAAGACAGATGATGATGAAGATATGCCTTCATTCAAAGGCAAACTTACTGATGAAGAAATCGATGCAGCGGTTAAGTATGTAAAAGGATTGTAAGAAACAAAATGTCAAAATCCGAATGACAAATATTTTTAGAAAAATAACCAACAGGTTTTCCGGTTATGCATTGAAAAGTGCATAATGAAAGAAACCACAAGGAGAAAAAAATAAATGATGACAAACGAGCAGCTCACCAAAGAATTAGACAGGATCCTTGAAGAAAAAAGTATTCTCAAACATCCATTCTACCAGAAATGGAACGAAGGCAAATTAACAATTGGGGAATTACAGGATTACGCGAAGCAGTATTATCATTTCGTGAAACACTTCCCCATGTTCGTAAGCTCAGTTCACTCAAACTGCATGGATACCGAAACACGCAAAATGCTTGTTGAAAACATCGCAGATGAAGACGGATACAAAACAGGTATCAGCGACCATCCAACTTTATGGATGAACTTCGCGAATTCACTTGGCGTTAGCGCTGAAGAAGCTGAAAACGTTGAAGTGGTTGATGAAGTGAAAAAGTCCATTAAAGGATTCTACGAGCTTTGCAGGAATGAAGATTACAGGGTCGGACTCGCAGCTTTATTCGGCTATGAAAAACAGATACCGGAAGTATCACAGGTTAAAATTGACGGTTTAAAGAAATTTTATAATATAGATAGCGAAAAAGCTCTGGAGTTCTTCGCTGTTCATCATGAAGCTGATATATATCACAGCAAATCAGAGCTTGATGCGATCATAGCAAGCTGCAAAACACAGGAAGACCAGAACAGGGTTCTTGATGCTGCAGAAAAATCCGCCGGCTTATACTGGCAGATGCTTGACGGCGTGTATGTGAATTAATACTTAAGGCAAAAGTAAATAGTCAAAAAGCAAAAAATGTTTTTGTAGAGACGACCCCTTTGGGTCGTCTTTTTTTATATGCCGTTGTTAGAACCAAAGTGGTTACTCAAGGTGTCTATATGTCTCCTATTGCTTTTAGACCCCCTATTGCTTTTGGTCCCCCTATCGCCCTAAAGGGCACTGCTCCTTGGCAAGGGTGAGGCTTTAAGTTTGCAGGTTTTGTTTTTTATAATCATTACCCTCTTTCCCAAACACCAGTTTGGGAAAGCAATCAAGTCTGCGGACGTTCTCCCAAGTTAATCCCTTTAAATTAATATAAATCTAAGTATATTTGTAGAATTTTGATGAAAAAGCTTACATATATATACGGTATTGCTGCGGGAATTATTGCCTTTGCGGTCTATATTATGACACTTGCGCCGACAGTCTGGTTTATTGATAGCGGCGAGCTTGCCGCCGTTGCTACAACGCTTGGTATAGCGCACCCGACGGGTTATCCCCTCTTCACAATCATAGGACACATTTTCACACTTCTGCCAATCGGCTCAAGCGAGATATACAGGCTCAATTTAATGAGCGCATTTTTCTGCTCGCTCGGAATATTCATGTTTTACATGCTGGTTAAGTTTTTTATGCAAAACAGCACAATTGCTGAAGATAAACCGGCTGCAAAGCAGCCTAAGAGTAAAAACACTAAATCACCTGCCGCGGCAATTAAAGAAAAAGTCACAGCTATACCTGATACTATAGTATATACAGTTTCCGGATTCGCGGCGCTTGTGCTTGCGTTCAGTAAAACCTACTGGGCTGCTGCTAATTCCGTGGAAGTCTATCCTTTACATGTGTTTTTCCTCTCTACACTGATGTTCGTTTTCATGAAAGCAGTTTTCAGCACAAAACGAAATGACATTGAAGGTTCTTTCATAACACAGAATAAATATTACCTCATATTCGCATTTTTGCTCGGGCTCTCATTCACAAATCACTTAACAACGATACTGCTGGCACCGGCTTGCCTGACTTTGTTCTTCTATACAAATCTATACAACAAACAAAGGCTGTATAAGCTGCTTGGATTTATGGCTGTATGTTTTGTGATAGGATTTTCTGTATATCTCTACCTGCCAATACGCGCAAATATGAACCCCACTTTGATTTGGGGCAATCCATACAATTTTGAACGATTCTACTGGCACATAACAGGCAAGCAGTTTTCCGTGTGGATCTTCAGCGCCAAGGGTTCTATCCCCGCCTTTTTACTGCTGATGGGCACAACGGTCGGGCTAGCTGTGTACGGATTAGTGAAACAGAAAACCCTCAATCAAAGCCTGCATTTTATTTTCTTTATAATAGTATGCATACTTGGTTACCTGTTAATTTCAGGTTCATCTGAAATAGTTAACACACAGTTTAAAAAATTTTCAGCTTCGCTTTGGGGTGAGTTTGGCACTGCGTTGGTATTGCTTTCAATTTTAGGTATATATTTCCTGTCACGCTTCAATACAAGGATATATTACTTTACATTCCTTACTTTCTTTGGCTGTTTGTTCTATTCCATCAATTACGATATTAACGATATATATTCGTACTTCCTGCTTGCGTATATAACTCTTGCGGTGTGGATCGGTTTCGGGGCAGTATTCATTTACACACAGCTTGCTGTGATGCTGAAAACAAATGTTCAGCGTTTGGCATTTGGTGCAGTTGTAGTATTAACTTCACTGGTAGCATTAAATGCAAATTACGCCGGCAACGATGAAAGCAAAAATCACTTCGTTGAAGAGTTCACAATGAACATCTTTCAGAATGCTGAGCCTAACAGTATCATTATATCAAGTCAATGGGATTTCTGGGTATCAGCAAGCTGGTATTTCCACTTTGTGAAGAACATACGCCCTGATATAGTTGTTATAGATAAAGAGCTGCTTCGCAGAAGCTGGTACTTTAAGTTCCTCGAAAACAACTACCCGGAAGTCTATAATAATTCCCGCGCAGAAATTGATAGATTCCTGCCGGAACTGTATAAATTTGAACATGATATACCTTATGATACCCGCAATATTATGAAGCTGTTTGAGGAAATGATGACAAGTTTCGTGAAGAATAATCCCGGCCGCAGAAGCTATATTACATGGGAAATTGAACAGAACAAAAATGAACCGTTCGCACAGGATTTCGTCCGTATTCCTGACGGGCTATTATTCAGAATGGTGCCAAAAGATCAGATTAAGAATAACCAGCTTGCTGATTATAAAGTTTACGACTTCAAATTCACACCCGCTGCACCAAAGGATTATTACTATGAAACATTAATGCGCTCATACGCAATGATGCTGACAGCATCGGCATCATACCTTTTAACCACAGGCAGAATTGAAGACGCGAAAAAATATATTGAGCTTTCCTTATCAGCAGTTCCCAACTTCCCGCAGGCACTGGAATTAAAAAAGAAATACAACCTGTAAACTAATTCGTTAATCATTTTCAATTAATAAACACAGCCAATAAAAACCATCAATTTGAAATATATTATTCTGCTTACACTAATTACCCCTTTCTTTTTATTTGCGCAGGTTGAACCGGATCCGTATAACGAAAGCTTAAACGACTCACTGCAGAAGCAATTCGAAGAGAACGCACTTAAGATAGATACCCTAAACCTGAAGGTAAGCAGTATTATCATTACTGGCAACAAAACCACCAAAGATGATATCATTCTCCGCGAGATGCACCTAAAAAAAGGGAGTAAGTTCACTTTAAAAGAGTATTCAGAAGACCTTCTGAGCATTTATAATCTTGCATTATTTACCAAGGTAGATATAATTCCCGTTCCAATGGGTGATAAAGAAATTGCACTGAACGTTGACGTAAAGGAAAGATGGTATATACTCCCCTTGCCTAATGCAGGAATTGAAGAAGGTGAATGGAAAAAAATATGGCTCAGCATGAATTTGCGGTGGGATAACTTCCGCGGGAGAAATGAAAGGCTGAATGCGGGTTTCAGAGTGTTTTACAATCCTTCTGTCAGCTTAAGCTATTTTGTACCATGGATAGGCGAAAAACTGCATTTGTTCATGGGAGTAGGAGGTGCTTGGCAAAGACAAAGAAACCGAAGTCTGACCGCAGTTGGCAGGGAAAGCGGCTCTAATACTATTGCATATAACGATAGTAACTATGAGAATGTGCAATATAAAGCAGAACTTACATTAGGCAGATATTTCGGTAAAAATTTTTCTGTCTTTACCGAATACAAATTCAATCACCTGCGTGTATCTCAATACGCGCCGGGCAGAACTGTATCAGAAGACGGTATTGACCGGTACATCACACTTGGTGCCGGAGTATCATGGGATAGCCGCGATATCAACGAGTATGCAACCAAAGGTTTGATGTTCAGGACATTGTACGAAAGATACGGCTTCCTTGATGAAGAAGTGAACTTCGGCAGATTTATTCTGGAAAACCAGAGTTTTATTCCCGTTCCGATAACAAAAAATTATTACATCACAATTGCGTCAAAGCTATATACCAGTCTTGCTATGGGGGCGGTTATTCCGGTATATAGCCATGAATACCTTGGCTACAGCGAAGATTATGTGCGCGGCTGGAAAGGCAAAGCCTATGAAGGCGATGATATATTTACAGTATATAACGAAATCAGGATACCTGTTATTAAACCCCGCTACGTTCGCGGAAAAGATATGATGTTTGTCAGGGATATTCCCATTGTTAAGAACCTGGATATCCGCCACGGATTGTACTTTACATTGATTTACGATATCGGCACAGTATGGTATAAGGATGAAAAAATATCTTCAAAAAGATTTTACTCCGGCGCAGGTATTGGTGTTAATGTCATAGCCCCTTTCGGATATGTATTAAGGGCTGACTGGGTCTTCAGGCTGGGTAAGCCTACGGTAGGAGAAATTAACTTCAGTTTATCCGCTAAATTTTAGAATGG
Source organism: Ignavibacteria bacterium (assembly GCA_030835085.1). Taxonomy (GTDB): domain Bacteria; phylum Bacteroidota; class Ignavibacteria; order Tepidaquicellales; family OLB5; genus OLB5. The sequence goes on along the minus strand of JAUQWQ010000019.1, from coordinate 6,544 downwards.
AATACTACTATACTCCGAAGCAATATGTTTCATCAGCTACACTCTCTATAGTTGATGATGAAGCCAGACATCTTGGGCGAGTATTGCGCAAACAGCAGGGTGAAGAAATATTCGTAACCGATGGCGAAGGCTCAGTTTACCGCTGCAAAATTAACAGTCTGAAAAAAGAACTGATTGACTGCATAATAACAGAAAAGATAATCAGCCTGAATGAACCAAAAATAAAAATAAACCTTTACCAAAGCCTGATAAAAAATCCCGATAGATTTGAATTTGCGATTGAAAAAGCTGTTGAGCTTGGTGTTCATACAATTCACCCAGTTATTACCGAGCACGTTATCAACAAAACCACCAATAAAACCGAGCGTTGGCAGGCAATTGCTCTTTCAGCAATGAAACAATCTCAGCGCTGTGTATTGCCAAAAATATATGAGCCTGTAAATTTTACGGATGCAATTGTATCAGCTAAAGGCGAGCTAAAACTTATTGCAGATGAAAAAGAAAATGATTCAAGGTTAAGCATTGCTGATATTGAGGATTCATTCAGCACAATTGATATATTTATCGGACCCGAAGGCGGTTTCACACCTCAGGAAGCTGAATTGGCAATATCACAAGGATTTAAGATTCTTTCTCTTGGAGCCAGAAAATTCCGGAGTGAAACTGCGGCGATCTACACTATAGGCAAACTCCTTTAATTCACACTAATATTTATTATTTTCAAACCGAATTTATAATTGAGTCTTATCCCCTTTTTAGATATATTCGTAAAATAAATTTTAACCATGGCAGAATATTTCAGAAAAATTGTTGATTCAAAAACTTTCCAGTATTTCATAATAGGTGTGATTCTTGCCGCCGGTGTAATTGTTGGACTTGAAACATACCCCGGGCTGATGGAAACTAACGGTGACCTCCTCCACCTGCTTGACCATATAGTGTTATACATTTTTGTAGTTGAAATTCTGTTTAAGATCGCCGCAAAGGGTTCAAAACCGTGGGAATATTTTAATGACGGCTGGAATGTATTTGATTTTATAATTGTAGCAGTATGTTTTATGCCAATTGGCGGTGCATATATTGCAGTTCTGCGGCTTGCAAGAATACTAAGGGTTTTCCGTTTGGTAAGCGCACTGCCTAAATTGCAGATCCTGGTAGGTGCATTACTCAAAAGTATTCCGTCAATGAGTTATGTGGGAATTCTGCTGTTCCTGCTTTTCTATATTTACGCTGTTATAGGAACATTTATGTTCGGGCAGAATGACCCGATACACTTCGGCAGCCTGCAGGTTTCCATGATGACATTGTTCAAGACAATCACTCTTGAAGGCTGGATAGATTTTATGAATATTCAGGTCTACGGTTCGAATGTTTATGGTTATGAGAATTTCCCTGATACGCTCAGGGTGCCGTCAGCCCATCCATTTGCTGCGCCAATTTATTTCGTAAGCTTTATTCTGCTTGGTACAATGATAATGCTTAATTTGTTTATCGGTGTGATCATTAGCGGTATGGAAGAAACCAATAAAGAGGAAGAGATCAAAGAACTGGCAAGGATAAGGGAAGAACTTAAGAATATTACCGTGGAAGAAGAGATCAACCTGATTGCAGAAGATCTGAATAAGATAAATGAAAACCTTAAACTGCTGAAAAACAGGATAAACACAACATCCCGTGCTTAGCCGGACATTACAAAATAACATTGAAATTTTTAAGTATAAAACATATATTGAGTGATATTTATCAAAAAAAGTAAAGAAAATTACATATTATGCCAGAAATCCTGCTGAACGTTGAAAACCTCAAGAAGTACTTCCCAATTAAAAAAGGGCTTCTTTCCAAAACCGTTGGCTATGTAAAAGCCGTTGATGATGTATCATTCAAAATTAACAAGGGAGAGACCCTTGGTTTGGTGGGCGAATCAGGCTGCGGGAAAACAACAATTGGCAGAACCCTGCTCAGGCTCATAGAACCGACAGGCGGCAAGGTAGTTTTTGACGGGCAGGATGTTACTGAAATGGATAACAACGACCTGAAAAAGCTGCGCAAAGATATGCAGATAATATTCCAGGACCCGTATTCATCACTTAATCCGCGAATGACAGTCGGCGGCATGATAACGGAAATATTGAAATATCATGAAATAGCCGAAGGCGAAACGGCAGAGAAAAGGGTTATGGACCTGCTTGAAAAAGTGGGACTCTCCCGCCTTCACGCAAGAAGATACCCGCATGAATTTTCCGGCGGCCAGAGGCAGAGAATAGGTATCGCCCGTGCACTATCGGTAGAACCGAAATTCATAGTTTGCGATGAACCTGTATCAGCGCTTGATGTATCAATTCAATCACAAATTATAAACCTTCTGCAGGACCTCCAGAAGGAATTAGACTTAACATATTTATTCATTTCACATGATCTATCGGTCGTTGAGCACATCAGCGACAGGGTAGCTGTGATGTACCTTGGACAGATAGTTGAAATATCTGACTGCAATGAATTGTATTCAAAAACTCTGCATCCGTATTCAGAAGCATTGCTTTCAGCAGTGCCGATACCTGACCCCAAACAAAAGCGCAAGAGGATCATTCTCACAGGTGATGTACCTTCACCTGCAAATGTGCCTACAGGATGTTATTTCCATCCCCGCTGCCCGAAAATAATCAAAGGCGAGTGCGAGCACATCAGACCGCTTCTTGCATCACACAACCAGACAACTCATGAAGTAAAATGCCTGCTGTATCCTGAAAGTTACCCGACTAAGGATATAAAAGCAGCGTAGAAAATACTGGAACCAGATAACACTGATATAACTGATTCGCACAGATTGTATAACTTAAGGACGCCAATGCGTCCTTTTTGTTTACATAACAGCTTTTAGTTGAATTTTAAAAATTTGCTTGCAAGATATAAAGGTTGTATATTAGAAGATGCGTTTTAATCCAAAAACCTTTAAAATGACTTAAAACGCAATTTATTCATTAATTAAGTAAGAACAAAAACACATAAATCAATGAAAACAAATATTAAGAAAGTAACCGGCAGCGATAAGAATCCCGCCAAAACTGAAAAGGTATCAGAAGACGGGATCAATGTTGAAAAAACTGCAATGGAGCAGCTGATAAAAGATAAAACCGGGGATGACAAGAACATATCAAAACAAATGAGCAATATGGGTCTTGCGGTAAACAAAAATACCAAAAAAACCGAAAAGCTGACATCAAAGCATACATTCGCTCACAGCAAAGTAGATAGATCACGTTATATCACAAAAAAATAAAAGGTATTAGATAAGTAATGGTTTTTTGAAATTAACTCTTACCCAGCAGGTAATTTAAAACATCAACAGCAGAATAATTAATTGTACCGGGCTTAATAAGCCTGGTAATTGTTTCTATGTCATCCCCTGAAGTCACAAGCTGAGGCTCAAAAAAATTATCTTTTCGTATCTGCGCAAATCCCGCAGTCGCGGCTAAGTTATTACACAAACAGGTTCTGCCAAGAGCATCTTCTTCCCTGCCGCCTTTTCTCACAAAGTCTTCAACAGGCTCGGCTGAACAGCGGTAATTAAGCTTTCCTGCCGGATCAATTACAACATTCCTCAAAAATCCAAGGTCACAAATTCGTTTTCTGGTATTATAAACTTTTTCATCCGAAGCAGTACATTCAACACCAAGTACTTTAAACGGAAATCCCGTGGGAGAAATTGTTGAGCTTGTAATTACCTTAATATCGCCTGCTATTACCTTTGCAAGTACTCTTTTCTTAAGCTCACTTTCCATCCCCGACTCATTACACAATGAAAATGCGGTGCCAACCTGTATTCCCTGCGCACCGAGCCGGATGGCTTCTTTTAATTTCTGCGGGTGACCGAAACCGCCGGCTAGCCAGAACGGCAAACCCAGCGCTTTAATTTTTTCCAGGTCAACTAGATCTTTGATTCCGTAAATAGGTTCTGAATTTTCATCAAGCTTTAATACTCCCCTTGGCGGAGCGTTATGTCCGCCTGCAGTTGGACCTTCGATAATAAATCCGTTAATCTCACCATCGCTTCGTTTAATAAGCGCCTGCGCAAGTACAACCGAAGAAACTACGGGCACAAACATTGGGCGATTCAAAGAACCAGTAAATTTTTGTATCCCGGGGAAAATAATATCCGGTTCAAATTTGATATGATAAGTATCATCAGGCATTGCGCCCTGCACATCAAGTCTATAACTCACAGCTTGATGAGAAATAAGTTTTGTTATTATCGCAGGTACCTGCACGGGAATCCCCGCGCCCATGATAATGAAATCAACTCCTGCAAGCATTGCGCCGTATATTGAAGCAGGGTTTGACATCTGAACCTTTTCGAGCAGGTTAACTCCAACAACCCCGCTGTGACCTTCCTTTGCAAGCCATACTTCAGTAAAGTTGGCAAGTACGGTTAACTTATCAAGGAAAGGTGATGGTTTTATAGTGTAAATTGGCTGTGAGCGGTAAGGTGCATTTTTAAGTTTTCCGCCGGGTATGTAATACCTATCAAGAATCTCCTGTACCGCATACTGCAACGGGAAATGAGCCAAAGCACGCCTTACATTACCGGAAAGATCGCCATCCATAAGTCTGGACGTGAATATCCTGCCTATGGCAGTTCCGGATACTACGCCAAGCTCACCATTACCCGATACAGCTTTCGCAAGCCGCCAGTCAGATACAGCGACGCCCATGCCCCCCTGAATGATTACGGGGAAATTAAATTCTTTCTTCAAACGGAAGTTATACTTTAGAAAAGTTTATTATACTAAAATAGCGATAAGTATCAAGGGTTCATATGACATATCTCATAATATAAGTTGATAGTTAATTGTTGAGAAATGACAGGTGATAATTGATAGTTTACAGATGTTTTTTATAATCATCTTCTGCTATTTGTCAGATGTTCTGTGTATACTATGCCTCTGTGTTAGATGATTTGTTTTAATTAGGTTCATTGTTTATTGTTCATTGCTCATTGTTTATTGCACCGTGATTTGTTCCTTATTAATCTTTCCGCCTTTGAATACTGTAAGTAGTCCTATAGCTATTGCAAGGATTATCGGTCCAAGGAAAAGTCCAAGTATACCAAATAGCTGTATACCTCCAATTACTGAAAAGAAAACAAACAGTTCATTCATTTTCGCTTTCTGTTTTATCAGTCTGGGCAGCAGGAAGTTATCAACCATACCAATCACAAGCGAAGCATAAACCAGAAGAATGCCTGCCTTCCAGTATTCACCCGTTATGGCAAGAATAATAATTACAGGACCAGTAACAAATGCCGTTCCGCCTGTTGGAATCAGTGCAAAAATCATTGTCACCATTCCCAGCACAAGGTAACTGGGTATGCCAAGTATCCAGAACATCACGCCTGCAAGAAAACCCTGCAATAAAGCAACCATTAAAGACCCGCGAATCGTAGCACTGATGAGATCGCTGGTACTTTTTATAAGCTCTTTGGCCTGTTCATTATCCAGCGGCAGTATGTTGGGCAGATCAGATACGATTTTTTCACCATCGCGGAATAAGTAGAACATTGTAAAAATGGCAAAGAATATGCTTACCAGCGTACCTGCCACACCCCCAAGCACATACCATGAGGCCTGCAGTGCTGATTCGCTTAACCTGCCGGCAATACTTTTCAGCTCATCTGATTTGACAAATTCCTCAAGATTTACATATCGGCTGAGGAAATCATAAATATATTTCAATTGCCCGCTTTCAGGGTGTTTTATCATTTCCTGTACACTGTTAACAGTAGAAGTTGCAATTCCCGCAAGCTCATTTACTACTGCAGCAGAAATAAGCGCTAAAGGAATAATAAAGATCAAAAGTGAAGCAAGGATAGTTATAATGGCACTCAAAGAATGATTCTTAAGCTTAGATATCAGCTTTTTATATAGCGGGAAAAATATTATTACAAGTATTGAGGACCATAAAAGTACAGAAATAAGCGGTTTAAACATTAGCCAGCAAATATAGAGCATAAGGAAAGTTATTGCCATTAACAGGATAAATTGCGCTATCTTCTTTTTATCGGTCATATTTCAGGTTTAATTACTGTATTTACATAATAATAAACATTTTAGATTAATGAAAGGATTCAGAAATGGAGGTATTAAATGCAGTTTGGTGAAATACACATAACGATGATACTGCATAAAGCGTTTTGTGCAGGTTTTGGAATTAGACTAAACAATAAAGGAGAATTGGCGTTTATTGACTAACGATCAGGTCGTCAACTTCCAGTTTAGGTGTTACATGATGCCGTTTTGAATACTCTTTTTTAAGTTCAGAAAAGCTTATAATATCAATATCATTTTTCTCGGCAGTAGCTACCAGCCAGTTTTCTTCAGCGGGATGTATTACGTTATCAGAAAAGATCACTGCCAGCCCATCCTTTATGAATTTGACTGCAAGTTCCTTTTCGGAAAAGACAGGCGGGGTATCTTCAATAAAATTATTATTCAGTATTTCATTTATCGTTCTTTCGCAAAATTCCGGTTCAAAGCCTAATGATTTACCT
>JAUQWQ010000157.1 GCA_030835085.1 Ignavibacteria bacterium | reverse complement strand
ACCGCTTACGGTATTATCAAAGGCGGCAAGCAGAAATCTGCCCGTGATTATTTTGTGAGCGATAAAGCTATCCCCTGGTGGGCTGTATGTTTCGCAATTGTTGCCACTGAAACCAGCGCTCTGACTTTTATAAGTGTTCCCGGTGTTGCATATGTTGGTAATCTCAATTTTCTGCAAATAGCCATCGGTTACATACTCGGCAGAATTGTCGTAAGCTGGTTCATGCTTCCAAAGTATTACGAAGGCGAGCTTCTGACCGCTTACGCGTACCTTGGCAAAAGATTCGGCGCTAAAACAAAGAATGCGGCTTCAACTGTATTTATGGTTACCCGTGTATTTGCTGATGGAGTCAGACTTTACGCAACCGCAATTCCGCTTGCTTTGCTGCTTAAGGGGTGGAATGTTTTCCCAGCTGCGCCTGATTGGCAGATATATACATATTCAATCATAATTATTGCCGTTATTACTTTGGCGTATACATATGTTGGCGGAGTCAGGGCTGTAATATGGACAGATGTAATACAGATGTTCATTTACATTGGCGGCGGTATACTTGCAGTATATGTGCTGAGCGGTAAAATGACAATGGGATTTGGCGAAGCAATCTCTCAGCTTGGCGCGCAGGGTAAGCTAAATTTTTTTGATTTTTCTTTTGATTTCACCAAACCCTATACAATACTTGCCAGTGTTATTGGCGGAGGATTCCTTTCAATGGCTTCACATGGAACGGACCAGTTAATTGTACAAAGGCTGTTAACCACTGATTCACTTAAATCCTCGCAAAAAGCACTAATCACAAGCGGATTCATTGTCTTCCTGCAGTTTGCGCTCTTTTTATTTGTGGGTTCATTGCTCTTTATATTCTTTAATGGCGAGGTAATGAAATCAGATGAAGTATTCCCCAAATTCATAATCAACTATATGCCAAGCGGTATATCGGGCATTATCATTGCGGGACTCTTAGCTGCGGCGATGTCGACGCTCTCGGGTTCAATTTCCGCGCTTTCATCCACGCTGGTTGAAGATATTTATAAGCCGTATTTCGGCAAAGGCAAAACCGAAGCGCAGCTTCTGAAAGTTTCAAAAGTAATCGCATTATTGTGGTGCGGGGTTCTGATCCTTTCGGCATTCTTATTTATGAACTCATCACAGGCGGTAGTGGTGCTGGGTTTATCAATAGCCTCATTTACATACGGCGGTCTGCTGGGTACATTTCTGCTTGGAGTGTTCTTTAAGCGTATTTCTCAGGTACCGGCAATTGCGGGATTTTTGTGCGGTATCACCGGAATGATATTTATAATTTACTTTACAAAAATTGCATGGACCTGGTATACTTTGATCGGGGTAGCAATTACAATTATCATGGCGAATATTGTATCTATGTTTACACGAAAAACCCAAACTTAAAGAACTTATACATTTTATTTTTGGAGGTTTAAAAGCGCTTTTTAAGGAAGCGCTTTTTTTATTTCTTCACCTTAAGTTATTATATAATATAAATTTATGGTATACTCGATTTTGCCATTGAATTGAAAAAGAATAGTATATAATATTGTCGTACTTTAGATATACGACAAATGAAAAGTAAAGAATTAATAGAAAAATTTAAAGCTATAGGGTTTAAAGAATATGAAGCTAAAATTTTCTTAGTTCTTCTTACCGGACGTTTAATGAGTGCCACAGAAATATCAACAGAAGCAAAACTTATCCGGACTTCTATATACGATACTCTAAAAACATTTGTAGAGCGCGGTTACTGTAACGAAATTGAAACTCCTACAATTTTAAAATTCCAGATAATAGATCCTCGGGTAATAACAGATAAAATTGAAAAAGAATTTAATGAAGCTAATTCTAAAAGGATATCTTCGTTAAAGGACGTTTTTACAGAAGCCTCAATAGCTGCAGGTTACGGAAAAGATACTCAGTCAGAAAACGAAGAGAATATTGAACTGATCAGAGGGTTCAATAAACACCGTGTTGTTAAATATACAGCACTTGTTAACAGTGCTGAAAAAGAAATACTAGGTATGAACAGGATACGCGGTATTGTTACCGATGAATTAAAAAGTTCCGCAGAAGAACTGATAAGATCAGGAGGCGTAATAAGATATATTTATAAAATAAATCTGGACTTCAAAATAAAAAAAGAAGGAAAACTGTTTGACGCTACCAAAGATGACCTGATCAGGTTGTGCAGAAGTTTTGAAGGTTTTGGTGAACAGGTTCGTTTAACTGAAATGAATATTCCTAACGCAGGAATATTTGACGGTAAAACCGCATATATAAATGTAACGGGAAAAAATGCCAATGCAAAAAATAAACAATCAGATCTTATCATAAAAAATTCTGATTTCGTAGATAACTTAAAAGATATGTTTGAATTCTATTGGCAGAATTCATTAACTATAGATGAATATGAAGCATATAACAAATAATTATCCTTTAAACAATTAAGAACTATAATGAAAAAAATAGTAATCACAATATTTTGTTTATTAGCATTACCGATCTGCATTTCAGCTCAATCAGGCTGGGTATGGCAAAATCCATTGCCGCAGGGGAGTACGCTAACCGATATACAATTTTTAAGCGGTAATACCGGCTACGCTTCCGGTGGCCAGGGTTACATCCTGAAAACTACTAATGCCGGTGACAGCTGGCAGATTTTATCAATTCCTACCAGCTATGAATGCAGAGCTATTAACTTTATTGACTTGAACAATGGTTTTTGCGGCAGCGGTACTGAACTGTTCAAAACTACAAATGGCGGTGTAGACTGGCAACTGATTTTTACAAATATTCCACCTAATACAGGACATTATATGAGGCTTTTGTTTTTAGATTTATTCAACGGTTTTGCATCCTTGGGTGGCGGTAAAATTGGAAAAACGACTGACGGTGGTTTGAATTGGTCTTATACTGAACCCAATCCTTACACTATTTTTTCATTTGGTTTTATTAACAACAGTACCGGTGCAGCATGCGGACAAGTAGGGGCACTATACAGAACAACAGACGCCGGCGGGACATGGACCATTCACAATACCGGAACTACATCATATTTGAATTCTTTGTTTTTTACAAATTCTTCTTCGGGATTTGTGGCGGGAGCTGATGGTTTTCTCAGGAAAACAACCAACGGGGGTGAAAACTGGAATGTTTTGGTTTCTTCTGGAACCACAAGAGAATTATTGTCAATTAATTTCGCGGATCAAAATACCGGCTTGATTTGCGGAACAGTTGGCACAATTTTAAGGACTTCAGATGAGGGTAATTCATGGCATGGTATTATTTCGAACAATAATAATACACTAAAAGCTGTTGATTTTGCCGATGGAAATACTGCTGTAATAGTAGGGGAAGGGGGAATAATTCTAAAAACTACAAATACCGGTTTAAACTGGAGCTCAGTAAACCAGGGTACGTTAAGGAACATTGAGGAAATAGAGTTTATCGATAGTCAATATGGATATGCTGTTGGCGATTCAGGTACTGTGTTAAAAACCACAAACGGCGGGATCAACTGGTTAACAATGCCGACATTTACGAATAGAAAACTTCTGGATTTAGAATTTTTGAATAATAATACAGGATTTATAGTCGATACAATCGGCAGAACATCAAAAACAACAGATGGGGGTACGACATGGACAACGACCGGTCTGGGGTTAAATTGGCTATCATCACTTCACTTTGTAAATGAAAACACCGGGTATTCCGCAGGCTGCCTGGAACGCATTCAAAAAACTACCGATGGGGGGAATTCATGGACATTTGTTAATCCTTCCGGGTTTACATCAGGACTGAATTCAATATACTTTGCCAATATTAATACCGGGCTGGCGGTTGGATTTCAGGGTAAAGCATTTAAAACAACTAATGCAGGTTTAAACTGGTCTGTTCTAAACTTGAGTCTTTTCACAAATCTGAATTGCGTTTATTTTAAGGATCAGAATACCGGATATATTTGTGGTGACAATGGCTTGGTACTTCAAACTACCAACACAGGAAATATCTGGATTATACAGACTACAAATGTAACAAAAAATCTCAAATCAATTTTATTTTTGAATTCCAATACCGGATATATAACGGGTCAAACAGGTACACTTTTATTCACAACCAATGCGGGTGATACCTGGGTAAATCAGGTAAGCGGAACGAATAATGACCTGAATTCAATTTGCAAGGATTCATATGGTAAAATTTACATAGCTGGTAGAAATGGGAATATTTTAAAAAGAAATACTGGCATAGTTAACTATTTCACAGTTTCGGGAGTTGTAAGATTTGCAGATAACAGCCAGCCGGTAACATCAGGTAAAGTTAAGGCAATAATGTACGATAATTTTACACACCAGACTATTATTGTGGATTCAGCAGATATTCTTTCAAATGGCTCTTATTCCCTTACCAAAATGCCTCAGGATAGTCTTGACATCATGGCTTTCCAGGATGATGAAGAGATGGCTGTTTTTATTCCTACTTATTATGCTTCAACAATATATTGGAGAAATTCTAACACAATTTTCCCTGACTCAAACCTGACAGGGATAGATATTAATGTCCTAAGGAATAATCCGGGTACAGGCGCTTTCAAGATAACCGGAAATGTGAGCACACCCTCGTTAATTGATAATAATTATATGTTAAAAAACGTTGTTATATATGCCAAATCAGGCAATACTTTTAAAGGTTATAGTATGACTGATCAGTCAGGCAATTATTCAATAGACGGCCTTCCCCAGGGGCAATATGATATAATAGCTGATTATCTTTGGTATGCAGGTCAAACTTTAAATCTGCAAATAACCAATGCTAACCTAAACAATATTAATTTTGTTCTGCAAAATGTAATTGGAATTGAACCGCAGGGACCCGGCCTGCCATCTGAATTCAGTTTGGGACAAAACTATCCCAATCCGTTCAATCCGGTAACAAACATTGTGTTTGATCTGCCATCAGCAACATTTGCCAAGCTTGTAATTTATGATTTACTTGGCAGGGAAATAACAACAATTGTAAATGAACAGCTTCGGGCAGGAACATATAAAGTTGACTGGAATGCTTCAAATTATCCCAGCGGAATATATTTTTATGTTCTGACTACAGAAAATCACAGCGAATCAAAAAAGATGATATTGTTGAAATAATCTATCTGCCCCTTAATTTTAAAGCAGATTAATGCAGGTAAAAAAACCTTATGTTTACCTGCATTTCTTTTTTTTGGTTAATGTATTATGAAATAATAAAAATTTTATAAAATAAATCAAACAAAGCCTTACAATAAAAATCCGTTATTTAAAGTTATTGCTCATATCAATAAGCCAGTGTTTATTGTAAACATTAGGGGATAAAGTTTCTATTTTAGCTGTTAATTCATTTTTTCCCATACTTTTCTCACCCGATGCGGTTCTGAGCAGATCATTATAAATGGCGGCAAAGTTCAGGTAAACATTTCTATATGCGTCGCTGATGGTTTTATTTTTGTAGAGAAATTGTTTGTATGAATCCAGCGCAAAACCAGCGGATTGAAAGTCACCTTTTTCAAAATAAATCCGCAAATAGAATGTTTTTATTGAAAGTTTAAAAAGGAACTGGCTCAATTTTGTTTTGTTCAGCATTTCAAGAGCCTTTTCATAATCTTTTCGTTTATAAAGAATAATAGCCCTGGCAAAATTTATTGCTCCTTCTTTAGTATCAGGTTCAAGATCTGTATAATGTTTCTCTGCAAATTCTTCCGCCCAGTTTATCTGGTTAATTTCTACCGAATTAATAAAAATATTCCAGAATTTAAGCAGGTTCAGGTAACCTTCTTCATAAAGTTTAAGAAGATCGAGCTCTATGGATTTGCGGTGAATCTGATTTAGTTCTGCCCGGTATTTAGCAGAATTGATTTTTATGTTATCTATACAAAAAGTTTCGAGTGTTGTTATAAGGTTATAATTAGTTGACCTGTTAAATAAAGAAGTGTTGCTTAAATACAGTTCTTTGAATTTAAGATAGTCTTCTTCTTTACCGTTTAAAGATAGCATAGCCCTGTAATAGAAAAGTAAAAAAACCGAATACTCCTTTTCTGATGAAGCTTTAAGCTTACCTAAGACGGAATCTATATCAAGTGAGGCAAAGAGTCCTTTGGTAAACGAATCAGTATCTTTTATACTGTAATATGTTTCGTTTACTTTCATATCAATTATATGATTTATCAGTTTCGAAAGGTAGTCATACGTAAGAAGCTCCCCCTGTCTTACCACAACGGGATATACACTTTCCTGCCTGTTATGAGTCAATTCGTTCATAAATACTTCACCTTCAAGCTTATAAAGATTTTCGAAATACAGGAAATCCAGTGAATGCTCCTTTTGAACCGTCTTATATGCCAGTTTCAGATTTTTATCATAAATGGCGTCTAGGTTCCGGGTTCTTAACTCGGTTAAGATAAATCTTATCTCTGCGAATTTATCCTTTTTAAGATATTCAGCAGTCAGGAAATCATAACAAAGCTGAAGAGCATCACTCAATAGATTTCTCATAACCTGATCATTGTATTTACCGGCTGCAAATACTTTTGCGAATATTTTTTCTTTTGTAAAATTCCTGTTCTCGAAATCAGGGTAATATTTTTTTACCTGATCAACAAGTTTTATAACGGATTTTGAGGAATTATGATAAGGTGAATTTGCAAATTCAGAGAATTTTTTTATCTCTTCTTTTGAAAAAGATTTAATTACATCAATGAAGTTAGTTTTAAGCATTTATTAATTACATAAATTGAAAATCAATCACATTTAAAATAATAAATATCAATAGTTTAGTGCTCTTTAATCAAAAAGATTTACTACTTTGCAGATTACAAGTTAATAAAACTTTTAAACTAAAAAAAAGTTATTACAAATCATAAATTATTACAATACGAAATTGCCTAAACCAGCCCGAAATCGATTAATATTCCGTTTTATTTCCAGTATAAACACCAATTTTTCATAGTATATCTATCAATATTCTGTTACATGGCCGGATTGTTCTAATGGAAGTATGCAGTGTGGGGGTACTATTTTTGAAAAGAAATGAAAAAAAGAAACAGTAACAAATTGGGAACAGAAACAAAAAATATAAAAGACCCAGCCGATAATTCATATTTTTCTGTGATGGAAGAACTGTATTATTCACATCTCCTTGAAATTCTGTTCGATCACGGAACCGGAAACAAGGGGTTTGTTAAAGATCAGATAAAAAGAGGAATAAAAAAATCAATAAATAAAAATATAAAAACTAAAAGGAGCTCAAAATGAAAATACTAAAATTATTTTTTCTGACCGCTGTAATTTGTTCATCTCTATATTCACAATGGCAGCAGCAAAACACACCGGATAATACAAGTTGGTACTATGACCTTGAAGCAATAAACCAGAACATTGTTTACTGCGCAGGTGCAAAAATGCTGAAAACTGTAAACAGCGGTACTACATGGAGTCCCTTAACTATTGCTGGTTATAATTCAATTGTATGGGGAATATCATTTTACAATTCTTCGACGGGATGGGGCTGCGGATTTAACGGAAAGATCTTTAAAACAATAAACAGCGGCACAGACTGGGGTACAGTAACCGTTGGAACTGAGGCATTCAGGGACATATTGTTTGTAAACCAGTCTACCGGTTTGGTATGCGGAGATATTGGCAGACTCTACAAATCGACCAACGGCGGAACAAGCTGGACAGCCAAAAACCCCGGCACAACTTTGATGCTTAGGTGTATTACCAGTTACAGCTCAAGCCATTTCTGGATAGGCGGCGGAAGCGGTTCAGAAGGCGTAATTGTGAAATCAACCAACAGCGGTGATAGCTGGGAAACAATGCAGACTTTTGATAGACCCATAAAAAAAATCCAGTTTGTTAACTCAACAACGGGGTTTGCATCAAGTGATAGCAGGTTATATAAATCAACCAACGGTGGCACAAACTGGGTTGATATCAATCTTCCCACTTCGGGATATTTTCTTACTTTCTTTATGGCAAATGCTAATATCGGTTATGCATCAAACTGGGATAATACATACAAAACCCTTGATGGCGGAGTGACATGGTTTGAACAGAATACCGTTTTACCAACCACAGCAATGAATGACATTGAATTTGCACCGGGCAGCACTGCTATTGGCTGGATGTGCGGTTCAGACGGCGCTATAGTTTATACCAATAACAGCGGCGGCGGAGCTATTGGTATTGAACCAATTTCCGGCAGCGTGCCCGAAAAGTATTCACTGAGCCAGAATTACCCCAATCCGTTCAATCCGACAACTAACATCAAACTGCAAATAGCTAAAACAGGATTTGTAAAAGTAACTGTTTTTGACTTAACAGGCAAAGAGACTGCAATACTTGTTAATGAAAACCTGAATGCGGGTGAGTATAATGTTGATTTTGATGCTTCAGAACTTACCAGTGGAGTGTATTTTTACAGGCTTGAAACTGCCGGTTTCACCGATGTTAAAAAAATGATCTTAGTAAAGTAAGGAGAAAAGTATATGAAACTTAAAATAATAATTATTTCAGTGCTGGTTTTAGCCGTTAATATCAATTCTCAGTGGGTGGAATATAACCTCCCCGGGCAGTACGGTAACTCAAACGATGTATGCAACGTATCTGAAACAATGATCTATTCTGCGGGGCATGATATACATAAATCCACTAACGGCGGTTTAAACTGGGTAAAGCAGACAAATCTGGCTTATGATAAACAGAGAAGTGAAATTGATTTTATAAATACCACTACAGGCTGGTCACCCGGGCAGGATGGAAGCCTGCTTAAAACAACAAACGGGGGAACAGAGTGGGTAGAAACTTTTGCCGGATTCGAAAATCTTACGGGGGTAGATTTTCTAAATGCAAATACCGGTTATGTAACTACATCAACTGGTAAAATACTGAAAACTATCAACGGAGGTGATAACTGGTCAGTCATTGAGCCCTCATTTTTCTCATACCTTACTTCAATAATGTTTATTAATGACCAAACCGGATGGATATCGGGTTCTATGAATACCCAGGGAAAAGTTGCTAAAACCACCAATGCCGGCCAAAATTGGAGTGTACAGCTTGATAATGTTTTCAATTCAGTTAACCAGGTTTACTTCAGAAATTCACAGACCGGTTTTGCATCGTGCTATAAGAAGATCTATCGCACAATAAACGGCGGAGCCGATTGGGATACAGTGATTATCAATACAGAAGTAAGGGATATCAGCTGCATTGTATTTGTTTCACCGTTGGTTGGTTTTGCGGCCGCATCAGTTTATTCTAATTCAGGCGGTGTTTTAAAAACTTTTGATGGCGGTTTAAATTGGTACCTTCAGTGGGCAAATTCACCCAACTCCTGCAACAGCATTGATTTTTACGGAAGTGATAATGGATGGGCAGGGTTAAACTCCGGGGTAATATTAACAGATAATGGCGGAGGGAATATTATCGGGATCGAAAATATATCGGGTACATTACCCTTTAATTTTTCGCTGAGCCAGAATTACCCAAATCCATTCAATCCAACAACCAATATCAAACTGCAAATTGCCAAAGCAGGATTTGTGAAGCTGACGGTGTTTGATGTTACAGGTAAAGAGGTTGCCCTGCTGGTGAATCAGGAACTTAATGCAGGCGAATACAAAGTAGATTTTAATGCTGCGGGATTGACAAGCGGCGTATATTTCTATCGCATGGAAACAGCTGGCTATACTGATGTTAAAAAAATGATGCTAATAAAATAATTAAACCAAAAGGAAAGATTTCAAAAAATGAAATTAAGAAAAACCAATAAACTTGTATATTTAATAACCCTTATTCTTGCGGGATTTTTAACATCCTGCGGTGATGAAGGTATTAATAATATTAAGTCAAACGAACCTGTTTTCAGTATGGATAAGTTTGAAGAGAACCTCAGAGCTTCGCTGGATGGCGCAACAGTAGGATATGTATATGCGATAAATCTCAATGGACAGTTAAACCGTTCGGGTGATTCAGGGTTTGCGAGGACATCACTTGACGGGCAGATAATGCAGTCAACTACAAAACGAATGAATATCGCTTCAATTACCAAAACAATCACCGCGGCCGCAGTACTGCAGCTGCTGGAAAGACGCGGACTGACTATTGATTCGCTAATAGCGCCCTGGCTTCCCGGGGACTGGAATTTAGGAATCGGTGTCAGCAGTTTAACATTCAAAAGCCTGCTGACTCACCGTACGGGATTCAATACTGCCAACTCTAATTTTAATGCTACACTTTCTTTCAATGCGCTAAGAGATTCTGTGCAGACCGGCTGCATAAATTCTCAATCACATTTATATATGAACATGAATTACGCTTTGTTCAGGGTTATCATACCCGCCTTGTGGAAAGGACTGCCCGGCGCACCTGCAATTGGTGAAATTAATGCATCATCAGCCAGCTTCTTTTACAGGCTTTATATACAGCAGGAAATATTTGATAAGTTAGGTGTGTTAAACGCTGATTGCGTGAGCCCATCTGCAGAACAGCCAACTTTATTTTACACAAATGCAGCAAATACACCGGGAGTTGACTATGGCGACTGGACAATGATATGCGGCGGCGGCGGATTTTACTTATCTGCAATTGATCTTGCAAACTTCCTTGCAAATATTAGATACAACAATGATATTCTTTCAGCGGTAAACAGGGATATTATGAGAGATAATTATATCGGCTGGTCTGAACTGGGTACACTTGTTGGTGCACATGGTGAGTATTTTAATCACGGCGGTTCAATCAACAATACCGGCCCTGCCGGCGGTAACCAGGGTAACATGAGGGGTCTTATTATTCAGTTCCCAAACAATGTTGATCTTGCATTGATGACAAATTCAGAAATTGGTGCTGATATAAGTATACGAACAGTTGTATTCAATGCTTATGAAAATGCATGGGAATGAGAAAATAAATCAATATTTACCAAAATATAAGCATTGCCAATTTTATGCGAGAATGTAAAAAACAGGGTTTTTATACCCTGTTTTTTATTGAGCATTTTATACAATAAAAATAATCCGGTTATTAAAATTGAGAGGTTAGCAATGTCTTAAATCCACATAATTCACAACCAAATTTTGTATTTATATATTTACTGGTTATATTAATTATTATATTTATATATATTTATTTTCTCCCGGGAGGTAAAATGAAAACTTTAGTCATTTTCTTTTTCATCCATATAGCCGCTGTTAATTTATTTGCTAATGAATACTGGTTTCAAACCAATGGTCCCTACGGTGGTTCAATATTTTCAATATGTGTACTTTCTACCGGCGATATATTATGCGGTACATTAGGCGGTGGAGGAATTTTCAGATCTGCATCTAACGGAAATTCATGGAACAGGACTTTTACGTATCCGGACTTTTATGCAATTGAATCCATATCACAAAGTTCATCAGGGAAAATTTTTGCTACAGGATATATGCCTTTTCCGATATTATCTTCTACTAATAATGGATTGAGCTGGCAAGGCTCAGATGTTCCGGCATATTCAAGATCAGTAACGGTAACGCCAAACGGTACCATTTTTGCGGGAACCCGCTATCATGGTGTGTGGAGGTCAACCGATAACGGGAACAATTGGTCTCAATCTTATAGTGCCGGAACCGAATATTGTTATGTGTATAACGATAACCAGGGGAATGTATTTGCCTCGGTTGATTGGGGTTATGTCAGAACCAGCGATAATGGACAAACCTGGCAGCATATAAACAGCATGTTAATTTCCCCGGCATGGACAGTTACACCTTCGGGAACTATTTTTTCAGGAAATTATAATGGCGTATACAAAAGTACAAATGGCGGATTGAACTGGACCAATGTATATAATTTTGGTGTAATTATATGGTCATTAACATGTGAGCCAAATGGAACTATTTATTGCGGGGGGCCGTATGGTACCATATACAAAAGCACCAATGAAGGAATAACGTGGGATAAAGTATTTAATTTAAGGCCGCCCGGATGGAATACATTTACAGGTGAAGCATTAGCATATAGTAATGGATATATTTATGCCGGTTTCGGAACGATAGGTATGTACCGGTCTTCTGATCATGGTAATAGCTGGGAAAAGATTAACGAAGGAATCCTGAACAGTAAAATCACATGTATGGCTGTTAATCAGGGTAACCGGGTTTTTGCCGGCACTATGGATGGAATTCAGCTTACAACTAACGGCGGAGGAACATGGGAACATAAAGGTCTGCAATATTCAATTATCAACAGCATTGCTTTAAAACCTAATGGAGATATTTTAGTTTCAACAGGCAGTGATACCGCAATATATAAAAGCTCAAATAACGGCAATTCATGGGTGAAATTCAGCGATATTAATTGTTACAAGGTCTTTACAGAAAGATTGCCCTACATTTTCGTCAGTGTTTCGGGGGGAATTAAAAGATCTTCAAATGATGGTTTAACATGGGATTTTTTCCCTATCAACATGAATGCAATTCCGGAATTGTATTTTCTCCCTAACGGGGATATTCTTGCCGGCACCCTGGGTATCTACCGCTCAACAAACAATGGTGCGAACTGGATAAAACAGGATAGTTTGATATTGGGAAATTCACAAATCAGTTTAATATGCGGCACACCATCTGGTGATCTGCTTGCCAGCTCTGACAAATTATATAAAAGCACAAACAATGGTTATAACTGGTCGGTCATAACCGATTTCGGATTCAAAGATCTGATATCTACTCCATCGGGGTACCTGCTTGGAGTAAGAACAAACTGGGAAGGTGTAATGATCTCTTTTGATAGCGGGTTTACCTGGAATTTTATTAATGAAGGATTAATTACCAAAAGACCGGGAATGTTTTGTACTGATTCAGCCGGTAATGTATATTTTGGTACCGATGGAAGCAGCGTGTATAAGACTGATGAGACTTTACTTAAGATAAATAATGTTCAAAACTCCGTTCCGCTTGGTTACTTTCTTTCTCAAAACTACCCCAATCCTTTTAACCCTGTCACAAATCTCAGATTTGGTATTCCTAAGGCAGGGGTCGTTAAAATTTTAATTTATGATGTTGTTGGAAGACAGGTGAGCGAACTTGTGAACCAAGATCTTGCAGCAGGAACATATGATTTTGATTTTGACGCAGGAGGACTTTCCAGCGGTGTATATTTTTACAGGCTTACTGCAGATGGATTTACTGATGTAAAAAAAATGATACTGGTTAAATGAGATTCATACTAAATTTTAATCCTTAGAATCACGAGTTAAGTTTTCATTTTTCAACAGGGCTGAGTTTTCAGCCCTGTTTTTTTGTTTATCCGGTCAGCATTTTATTTATTTAAAAAAGCAAGCTCATAACTTCCGTCAGGGTAAATGACAAGATGCTCCGCATCAGGGGAATATTCAACAAATCTTCCGCCCGGGTATCTATCCTGGTAATCCAGATTCAGCCAAACAGAACCATTGGAATCTGTATGGTAGTTCAAATACTTCGCACGTGTTCTTGAGCCTTTATTTTCGTAGTATGAGTCAATATTTTCTTTAAATTTGTCCAGTTCTCTTTCCGATAGATCTTTGCCAAGATAGATCTCAGGGTAAGCATGCCCTGATACACAGATAACCCTTCCTTCTCCGCCCAGCGATTTGATGAGAGATACCATCAATGTAGCATAATCATCGCAATCACCCGTGTAGGTATAGACGGATACTCCCGCTTTTTCAAAATATTCCATTCCACCCGGGTCCCGCTGGTAGTTCCAGTTCCTGTACAGGTTATCGAAAACTGCGCAAACATTTTGTATGTATTCTTTTTCTGCGTAAGCCAGGGTAAGCTCCCGGGCTTTGACTATTATCGCGGAGTTATCAGGCTCAATTGCGGCTGCAATTCCCATAGCGGTAAGCTCATCAATCTGGCTTTTGGTGAATTGTGCAAAGACCTTCAAAGTAAAGATCTGTAACACGATAAATAATAGCAGTATAGTTTTTTTCATTGTTCAGGTATAGCATTAAGATAACCATACTGAATAAACTTATAGTTCCTGAACTTATGTGAATATATGTTATAGTCCGAATTATTAAGGAGCTATCTTACCTGTTAAACCTTGGATCTTCAAACCATTTGTCGTTATCAGCGGGAATATCTTTTACTTCGGATACTTCATAGGTAACTTCAACCATTTTCCCCGCTTCAACCATAACACTTGGGAACTTACGGCTTCCTTCCATGATTTCAGTCATTTTGGTGGTTTTTTCTATATACTCTTCCATGGTAATTTTGCCCGTTTGCATATCTTCTATCAGTTTCTCATATGCCTTTATGACCAGTTTGTTGGTTTCATCATTCAGTATCGGGGTTACTTCAACTTTTCCTTCGTAAACTTTAAAGATAGTTTTATCGTTTTCGGTTATAACTTCAAATTCTGTACCCCGCACTCCGCCAACAGCACCTTGTGTAGTAACCTCATAACCGCCTCCTCCAAGCAGGTTTTGTATTTTATGCCATACTTTTGAGGTTGTTTTTTGAATGAGGTTTCGGTTATCACAAAAATCACTTGTGATTTTTATAGTTGAGTTCGGTGCAATCTTTAATAAACTGCCGTCCCAAATTTCCATTTCGGCATAGCCGTTAGGTCCGGTGACGATTTCAGAACCGAGCGGTATTTCACCGGGCTTTGTCATTGTTACTTTTTCTGTTTTTATCTCTTTGCTGATCTCTCCGCAAACTTCGAGTACTTCAGTGGTGAATTTTGTTACCTCAATTCCTCCCATTTCAACAAATGTCAGTTTGATCTTACATTCAGCATTTTTCGGTAATTCATAATTCACACTTCCATCAAATAAGAGTGAATCATGCCCGCCGCCAAATGAATAGATGTTTATTGATGTAAACATCATTAACAAAAATACCTGTATCTTTTTCATATGATTAGTTTGTTTATTTTATCAAGATCATTTTCTTTGTTGCGGTGAAATCTTTAGCTGTAAGTTTATAGAAATAAACACCTGAAGAAAGTGATGAAGCGTTATAATCTGCCTTATATGTGCCAGCCGACAATTGACCGTTAACCAATACAGCAACTTCTTTTCCGCTCATGTCATATACAACTAATTTAACATTACCTGCGTTTGGCAGTGCGAACTCTATGTTCGTCACTGGGTTGAACGGATTGGGATAGTTTTGACTCAGCATGTAACCTTCCGGTATTGTTGTTGAAATAGGTACAATTCCTATCGGATTTCCGCTGGGATTCCTTTTGTAATATATTTCTGTATTGCCGTCTCTGTTATCATTCCACACTATATGCAGAGCTGCGCCGGAAATATTTATTGATGGAGTATTTGATGCACCGCCATCATTGGTTAATCGTGCATCGTTTGACCAGCTTGCTCCTCCATCAGTTGAAATCTTGTAGTACACTTCATTATTTCCATCTCTTGCATCCTGCCAGCAAATGTGAATAAATGCGTCATCTGTTGCAATTGAAGGATACCAGGAATTTCCGGAAGAATTTGTCAGCCTTTGATCAGGTCCGAAATTG
>JAUQWQ010000156.1 GCA_030835085.1 Ignavibacteria bacterium | reverse complement strand
TGACTTATTTTCTACTGCATGAAGAATTTTAGCAATTGTTGTTTCCCTGTCCTCCGGATGTATGTGGTTCATACCCTCATCAAAATCAAAATATTCAGGTTCATCCTTCAGACCCAGTATTCTGTAAAGCTCACTGGAGTTGTAGAGCTTATTTCCCTCAAGGTCATAAAGCCAGCTGCCAATATGCGCTATCCTTTGAGCGTTTTCAAGATTTCCGCGGATCTGTTTAAGCTCTTCTTCTTTTTTTATCCTCTCAGATATTTCCTTCTGAGCCCTGATGTATAATTCAGCATTTGCTGCAGCAACAGTAAGATGTACCGTTATGGATTCAAGGATCTTTAGGTCGTATTCTGTGTATGCATTTGATTTAAAGCTGAAAACAGAAATAACCCCGATAACATTTTTTCCTATCTTCATCGGGATATACATTGCTGAATTTACTACCGGTTCATCAGGATCTATCTCATCTTTTGATTCTTCGAAATTAACAATGTTGCCGGTGTCATCTATATAGTATTTATCATCCCTTTTTTTTATTAATTCACTGAAGTTATTCACTATCAGGGAATTCCCGGTAACAATAGCCTCGGCCTGTGTGCCTTTATGATCTTTGCCCAGCTTAAGCGGGGGAAAATTCTTTGCATCATGTCTTGTACTTTCAACCCAGGCTGCTTTGCATACAATTGTTTCAGTGCTGTGTTTATATTCTGAAATTATCATGGAGTCGCAATCAATTACATCAATTACTTTCCTGTATAGAATATCATAAATTTCCTCCAGGTCAAGTGTGCTAAG
This sequence comes from Ignavibacteria bacterium, assembly GCA_030835085.1. Taxonomy (GTDB): domain Bacteria; phylum Bacteroidota; class Ignavibacteria; order Tepidaquicellales; family OLB5; genus OLB5. The sequence continues at coordinate 21,304 of JAUQWQ010000156.1, read as the reverse complement.
CAGTTCACGTCCCGCACTGTATAACAGGGTTATTTCTTTGTTCCTCAATGCAAGTTCTTCACGGGCTTTTTGTTTTTCAGCAATTTCTGTCTTTGCCTGGCGGTATAAAGAAGCATTGAACGTTGCTGCTGATATTGGACTTGCAAGAGATTCGAGCAGCTTAAGGTTTGAAAGGTTGTAGGCATCTTTTTTGTAGCTTAATAACTGAATAACGCCGATAATTTTACCTTCATGCCTCATTGGTATGACCATTGCAGAGTTGTATTTGGGGTTAGATTCCTTCACAAGCCTGTCATTTGTATACCTGTAAGCCGTAACTGTTCTTTTATAATATTCCCTGTAATCTTCTATTAAGATCGATCTGCCTGTTCTTATAACTTCGCTCTGAATGCCGCGACCTTCAGGGGCAAGCGGTATTACCGGGAAGATGTTAATATCAGGTTTTACACCATCTGCCCATACAGAGAGTATTTTGATATTCTTTTCTTCATCATTATATGATGATATTATCATTGAGTCACATGGTATCTTCGAAGAAATTATCTTGTATGTATTATCATATATGCTTTCAATATCAAGTGAACCTGAAAGAACCTGCTGTGCGTCATAGAGGATCTGTAATTCCTCTGTTTTTGCCTGGAGTTCCTTTTCAGCAAGTTGTTTTTCGTATAGTTCATTCTGTACCTTATTATGAAGCTGAGCATTTACAATTGAAACTGCGATATGTGAAGCCAGTGATTCAAGTACTTTTAAAGCATTATCAGTAAAACCGTTTTTACTGTAGTTCAGAAGCTGAACGGTTCCGATGACTTTCTTTTCATATATTAGCGGAATTATTAACGCTGATTCTGCGATATCAAAAGTACTGTCTTTTTCATATGCAACAGTACCGTCATCTTTTACAAAATACCGGGCACCGTTTTTCCTGATGTACTCTTTATAATCAGTTATCAGCCTGGTTTGTTTAGATACTATTACACTGCTTTGCAAACCTTTTCCGGTTCTGTCAAACTTTATGGGCGGAAATGCTTCTGTGTTCATTTCCTTTCCGTTTGTAAACAATCCGTTCATGATGATATTTTCGTGCTTTTCATCCAGCACCGATATTCCAATATCACATTCAGGAAAAGAGCTGTTAACTATCTTAAATATCTTTTTGTTTATTTCATCCGTGTTTAACGCCCCGGATAGATCTTTTGATATTTCATAAATATTTGATATCTCAATTGAGGTTTTAAGCAGCTCAGATTCAGTTTCTTTTCTTACCCTTAATTCATTCTGTGCCTGCTGGTACAGATCAGCATTTGAGGCTGAAACCGCAATTTGTGCGGCAAGGGATTCCACTATTTTTACATCATTTTCAGTATATGCGTTTTCATGCAGGCTCTTGACCTGTATTACGCCGGTTACTTTATTTTTCAGTTTAAGTGGAACTATTATTGCAGATCTTTCTGAAAGATTCTTTTCGTTTGGTTTATCTTTTATAGAACCATCGGGTTTGTAATAGAATTTTATCCTGGATTTAGAAACAGCTTTCTGAAAATCAAGCAATAATTCAGATTTACCGTTTTTGATCACCATGCTTTGTATACCTTTACCCGAAAAATCGACGGGAATAGAAGGGAAAACCGATACATCAAGGCGTTTTCTGCCTATCCATGCAGCCTTACAGGTTATTTTATTGCTGATATTATCATAGGAAGATATAACCATTGAGTCACACGGCATTAATTTTCTTATTATTCGGTAAATACTGTTATAAATAATGCCCGGATCCAGGGTTTTAGAAAGCTCTTTTCCTGCCCTGTATAATTCACTTATCTCCCGGTTTCGTTTAATTAAGGTTGATTCTGTCTTCAATCTTTCAGTTATATCATTTGAAAGTACTAAAATAGCTTTATGTCCTTCAAATATTACCGGGGTGCGGGTTATTTCAACTTCAATAATATCACCGTTTTTTTTCTGATGTTTCCACACACCGGCATTATAAGACTTATCATGCCTGTTGTTACTAACATTTCCTTTGCAGTAGTTCAGAAATTTTTTAATTTCTTTCTTTGGACGGATATTCATGAGTTTCATTTTCAGGAACTCTTCCTTTGAATATCCATAATGTTTGATCGCAGCTTCATTTACAGCAATAAATTGCAGAGTGTTGAAATCAAAGATCCACATTGGCAGGGGATTATTATAAAATAGCATCTTATACTGGTCTTCCCGCTGCAGCACAGCCATTTCTTCCAGTTTCTCTTCGGTAATATTTATATGCATAATAATTACCCCTGAATTCTTATGACTGCTTATAGGGCTTACCGACATCCGGAACCATCTTTCTTCACCAGGCGAGTTACAGGGGTATTCAAAATAAAACTCCTTTGATTTGCCGCTTAGTACAGCTTTTATTCCGGCTGCAGCTTTCTTTGCCTCTTTACTGTCTTTTCCTGTTGCCTTTGCGCATACCTTCAGGTAATTTTCACCAATGCAGTCTCCCGCGCAGAGCAATCCGTTTTCTTCCCCGAATACACGCCATGATTTATTTACTGCTATGATAATACCATTTTTATCCAGCATTACAATATTTGCGGGAATTGAATCCTGTATAGCTGTCAGCCTTGAAAGATACTTCTGCTGCAGTTCATATGATTCAATTAATTCTTCCTGTGCTTCCTTTTTCTGGGTTATATCAGTGATGTTGCCTATCATAATATCAGGCATTCCACCCGGATCATATATCACTGTATGATTATCTGCCAGCCATTTGTATTTATCTTTTCCTGTAGGAAACCGGTACTCTATGTAAAAATCTTTTTTCCCTTTTCCTTTTGCTGACTTAATGCTGTTAAAATGTTCCTGAAGTTTTTTCTTATCCGGGTTTTTCAGAAACGGTGTTATGATACGGTTCTTTTTTTTGTGGAATACTTCAGGGGGAATGCCGAACAGTGTTTTTACAGAGGGACTTATATAGCTGTACTTATTTTCTTTGAAGCTGTATTCGTAAATTACATTTGGAGTGTTGTTCAGTACAATACTGTATTTGTGTTCGCTGTCAGCAAGTCTTTGTTCGTTTAATGCCTTTTCAGTATTATCTATAATATATCCCAGAAGATAATCCTTTTGAAGCAGCGTTATTTTTTCTGTGCTTATTATAACATTCCTGATCCTTCCTTTATATGATAGTACATTAAAATTAAAAGTATCATATCGTTTCTTCCCGTATTTTTTAAGAACGGTTTTAGTGTCATTGTTATCTATCAGGAAACCGGCATCTTCAGGTGTCCGGTTTATTACATGTGTTTTTTTGCATTCAAAAATTTGCAGAAAAACCCTGTTAACTTCTAAATATTTTTTGGTAACCGGATCTATAAGTGCTTTTGCCACTGGACTTGAGTAAAATGATGTGAAAAAAGCCCTGTGCGTCTTTTTGGCTAAGGTAATGAATTTTTTATTCTGATTCATTTTTACCGTAACACCTTTTTTTATCATGAAGAAATTACCGGTGATAATTTATTACAAGTTATGTACTGAGTTTATATTATGAGGATGACTACAACTTATCTATTATCTATCTGTTAATATAGCTATTTGAAAAGTATTTTCATATAATTAAATTAACTACAAACTAACCTGCTTATTTTATTGATAGTTAGTAGTTTATTGATTAATTTGCAATATGGAAAATATAATTTTAGGAGCTGATCACAGGGGATTTAACCTGAAGGAAAAACTCAAGGTTTTGCTTTCTAAGCAGTATAATGTTATTGATGTTGGCACAAATTCAGAGGCTTCAGTCGATTATCCCGATATTGCAGAAGCTTTGGCTAAAGCTATCCAGGGCGGTGCAGGTAAAAAAGGTATCATTATCTGCGGAAGCGGAGTTGGCGCATGCGTGGCTGCCAATAAATTCAGGGGTATCCGTGCAGGCATTTGCCATGATGCATTTTCAGCTCACCAGGGTGTTGAAGATGATGACATGAATGTTATCTGTCTTGGCGGCGGAATAGTTGGTGAATCTCTTGCTGTTGAAGTGATACATACTTTTCTTAATGCAAAATTTAAACCCGAAGAAAGATACGTAAGAAGACTTGAGAAAATAAAAAAAATAGAAGACTCTCAGAAGAATTGATATAATTGTTAAACAGCTAATATTTAAAATCGCATTTAACGTTCATTGCCCTTTCAAGTATTTCAAGGTATGCCCGTTTGGAAATTTCCACTGCTCCGAATTTTTCGAAGTGAGTTGTCATCATCTGTATATCAAACAATATGAATTTGCCGTTTTTAAGAAGCTCATATAATTTTACGACGCATACTTTTGATGCGTTGTTGGCTTTGTAGAACATTGATTCTCCGAAGAACGCGCCTTTGTACGCAACACCGTATAACCCGCCGGCAAGCTCACCGTTTAACCACGCTTCAACCGAATGGGCATAACCCCTGTGATGAAGCTCGGTGTAAGCTGTCATTATCAGGCTGTTTATCCATGTGCTCTCCCTTCGGGAGCATTCATAAATAACTTTCTCAAAAGCTGTATTAATTCTTATTTCAAAGGTATTTTTGTTAATTACCTGCTTTAATGATCTTGATACATTTATCCCGCTCGATGAAAGCTCAACTGGCATAATTGCACGCGGCGAAGCTTCGAACCATGCAATTGTGTTTTCATCTTCTCCCATGGGGAATATACCCATAGCATAACCGTTTATAACCTGGTGCCAGTGTAAAACGTCATATCTGTTCTTAATGGAGCGCAAAGGAATTAAGCGTTTACTTCAATTGATGTCCGCAGGGCAATTTCTTCCAGTACAGATTGTACAGATAAACACTTTTCAAGCTCACCGTTTATAACCGCAGCCCTCCCTTTGTTATGTGCTTCAAGTGTAATTGATTCTGCCTTATCATATCCGTAACCGGTTGCCAGCATAAGCTGGTTAATTACTTCATCAAAATCATGATGCGCATCGTTGAACAGGATAAGTGTAAAACCCTGTGTGGTTGTATCTATATCTATTGGTGATGTTATTTCTTCTGTTTGCTGCATTTATTAAATGTTTGATAAATATAGAAAGTCAAAAAATCCACCTGAAAACTGAATTTTAACTTTCATTGTTCATGTATATTATTCTTTGAAACAGCACTTATTTTAAATCAGCAATTCAATTCCACATTCTGCAATTTTTATGAATTCCACTCTTCGCTTTCATAATCATATGACGAACGTGAATCCCTTTGGGTTGCTTTATTAAACAACATTGCGCCAACCATATCTTTGTATGATACACCGTCATCAAGCTCATCTTTGGCTATTTTTGAATTATTATGCAGACCGTCGAGCATAAATTCCATTAGTGATGCAAGTTCATAATCATTTTCAATGGTTTTTATGTATTTTCTTACTGTTTTTTCCAGTCCTTCAACTCTCTTTAAGGTATTAAAATATTCTTCAAATTTCATGTCATCATTAAGCTCTATATAATTCCCGTCTTCAAACCAACCTATCACATCCTGGTAAGGTTCCGCGGCAGTATTTCCCTGGTCTGCCTTTGAAATATCTTTCCTGGACTGCTCACTTTTCTGGAATGCATTTGATGCAGGTGACTTTGTTTTTCTCTTAAGCGGGTCAGGGAAATACTTCCTGAATACTTCCCTGATGCTTTTGCCCAGGAGGGCTTTACTGACTTTCACGGGACCTTCCTGCTCACCTTCAAATACAAGCTCAATTTTTCCCGTCATTCCCGGAAGTACTGCCCCAAGATCTGTAATGCGGGGGAAGATTATCTTCTCGTCATTAATTATTGACCTTCTTTCAGCATTGCTCACCAGGTTTTCCATCGCCGAAATTGTCATTCTTGCGCTTACTCCAGATTTCTGTTCTACAAATTCACTTCTTCTGGCTTCATGAGCTGCTGATTCTATTATCTCCTTCATATAATAAGGGATTATTACATCCTTATCATGATGTCTTTTTATCCAGCTCTGTGATTCAGTAATTTTAATGCCATCTTCAATACTTTTGGGGTAATGGGTTATTATCTGCGAGTCAATTCTGTCTTTCAGAGGGGTTATTATATTACCGCGGTTGGTATAATCTTCAGGGTTAGCTGTATATACAATAAATACATCAAGCGGGAAGCGTATATTGAATCCGCGGATCTGTATATCGCGCTCCTGCATGATATTAAGCAGGCCAACCTGTATCCTTGGCTGCAGGTCAGGTAATTCGTTTATGGCAAAAATCCCCCTGTTGGTTCTTGGTACTATACCAAAATGTATCGCGCCTTCATGAGAGTAATGCAGCCGCTGCGTAGCGGCTTTTATGGGATCAATGTCTCCAATCAAGTCGGCAATTGTAACATCAGGTGTCGCCAGCTTTTCACCAAAACGTCTTTCCCTTCCTATCCATTCAATTTCAGTTTCATCGCCGTTAGCTTCAACAGTATCCACCGCAAACTTTGAAATAGGGAAGTAGGGGTTGTCATTTATTTCTGAACCTTTGATTATCGGAGTGTATTCATCCAGCAGGTCAACAAGCATTCTTGCCATTTTGGTTTTTGCCTGACCCCTTAACCCAAGGAAAATAATATCGTGTTTGGCAAGTATTGCATTTACAATCTGCGGTAAAACGGTTTTTTCATAACCAATAATTCCGGGGAATATCTCTGTTTTATTTTTGAGTTTTTCTACAAGATTTTTCCGTATCTCATCTTTAACAGCAAGTACTTTATAACCCGCTTTCTTCAGTTCGCCAAGTGTATTTGGAAGGTTTTCAGTCTTCGTCATTAAATAATTTTCTTTCTAAATGTAATTATCAAAAATTAGTTAAATAAATAATGTAAATCAATTTCATAAAATTGAACTCATTTTTTAATGAAATATACTGCTCCATATAATGAACTCATTAATTGAATTTAACTAAAAAGGGAAGATAAGCTCTTCCCTTTCCTGTGTAATTATCTGTTTGCGGTTGTTATTTGTAATAATATATGTATGAATTCAGATTTTCTATTTCCTGTTTCTTTTCTTCAGCGTCTTCAGCCATCAGGTCACGCATTGAAACTACCCCTATCAGCTTTTCGCCGTCCCTTACAGGTATATGCCTGATGCCTTCCTGCTTCATAATATTCATGCAGTCGTTATACGAATCATGTGCTTCCATTAATATCACACCGCGCGTCATTACATCATCAATTTTTGTGTTTTCCATATCTATCCGCTTCGCGGCGCACCTTGTCATCAGGTCACGCTCAGAAAAAATGCCTCTTAACTTCCCCCCGTCATCAAGAACCGGCACTGCACCAATATTATTTTTTGCCATCTCTCCAACAACTTCATAAACGGTCATGCCCGTATTAACATAGAACATATCCTTGTGTGTACAGATATCACGAAGTGATTTCATGCGGATACTCCTTTCCGGCCCTAAGTGCTCTTAAAAGACCCTGAAGATAATTTGACTTAACTGATTTGGAATGCACTAAAGATAACAATTATTGTACCGTAATGCAACTTTAAATATTTAACATTCAGTTCAGGTTAAGGGTTTCTGGATAAATCATTGTTTTTTGGGTAAAATTGAATATTTTTTGAAAAGGTTTAACGAACATTTTACAAATTTAAGCCCTAATCGGGCAGCTCTTCGCAGTAATAATTCATCCCGGCAAGTGTCTTTTCTATTGAGCGTGGCGATATTCCCGCGGCTTCAACTCTCAGAATTTTTTCCCGGTCTTCAAGGTCAAAGCTCCACCTGTATATTTCCTTAATTGAGTTCAAATGCGGTGCAATGTTTTCTATATGCTCAGTACTTTCAATACCCGTTCTGAATATAAGAATGTCCATTTAATTTATCTGTTAATTTATTTTTTTTCTTCTTTTGGTTCTGCTTTGGCGGCACTGCCCTGGCAATCATCATCAGTATAAGTGAATATAAACCTGCTGTTGCATTTGTTTTTGAACTTTTCTTTTTCTTCCGGTGTCATAGCTTCGTATTTTGCTCTCAGTTTCTTTTTCCACATTTCATCCGGGTAAGTGTGCTGCCTTCTTCCAAAACCCCTGCCCATTGAACCAAAAAGTATCTTTGCAAGCAGAAGCAATCCGGCAGACTGCCAGTAGTTAAGTGTTGGCCCGTTAAACAATGATGGTATAAGTGCATTCCATAATAACATAACAATAATGCTTGTAATAGCCAGTATTAAGATCATCTTAAGTAAAAATAACGGACCCCGGATAAATTTTCTGTGTTTCATAGTGTTACCTGTATAATATTCTATTTAAAATTTTATGTTTTAAGCCTGTGATGTTATTTCATCATAAAGCTCTTTTAATTCTTCACGCAGGTAAAGCTCTGCGTATCGTTTTCTTGAAAGCAGTGTGTTTATTCCAACTCCCGTTATCTCAGAAATTTTCCTGAAGCTTTTTCCTTCAAATTCATGCATGATAAATACTTCTCTTTGTTTTTCGGGCAGGTTGTTCAGCAGTTCTTCCATCATAGGCCAGAACTCCTGCCTGTTGAACTGAATTTCCTGGTTCTGCGTATCGTTAAATGCTGCGTCTTCAAACCTGAATGAATTATTGGTTTCATCATCAAACACAGATTCATTCATCCTGTCAAGCGATACAGGTTTTATTTTCCTGTACCAATCTATGATTTTATTTGACGCTGCTTTAAAAAGCCAGGATGCTGTTTTCTCTATCGGGTCTTCGCGCATGGTTTTTGTAAACTGGTAGAATACATCCTGCAGAATATCTTCCGCGTCAGACTCCACAGCGACCCTGCGTTTTATGAATCCAAGTAACCTTGGGCTCTCTTTTTCGATAACTTCCTTCAAGCGGGAGTTTTGTTGTTCTAACTTTTCTTTCAAATTAAGATCTTTTCCCGGCTCCCGCGAAACTGCAATTTCCATTTATAACTTCTGTATTTAAAATAAACACACTTGCTTTCTGTTAGTTCAGACGGTTATTGCTGAATTATATTTTATAATATAAAATTTTAAAATTCATGGAAAAATTCAATATTTTAATGAATAATTATTTCCTTTTTAATGATATAGAACTGCACTTAAATTTGTATCAATTTAATACTATTCTTTTTGCAGGAAAACTCACAATACTATCAGTTCCAAACCCCGCAGTTTGAAACGGTTCGGCAGGATAAAAAGAAAAAGAAGTTCGGTCCCTGGTTATATATAGTCATGTTCATTGCTACCTGTATTACTGCCGTAATGGGAGGTGTTTACTGGATGGGACGCGATCCGTATGATTTCAGTAATTTTCATTTAGGTGTAACTTATGCATCACTTGTAATACTTTTTTTAACTTTTCATGAATTCGGCCACTATTTCGCTGCTAAATATCATAAAATTGATACCACTCTTCCGTTCTATATACCTATGCCAATGCCTGATCTGCTTAATCCGTTCGGGACAATGGGTGCGGTTATCAGGATTAGGGAGCCTATTAAAACAAGAAAAGCATTATTTGATATAGGCATTGCAGGGCCGATTGCAGGATTTGTAGTTTCGGTTGCTGCGCTTGTTTATGGATTAATGACACTGCCGTCAATTGATTACCTGTATTCAATTCACCCCGAATATGTATCAGGCGGCTTGCCGCCGGTTAACGGAATTACATTTGCCAATACTTTGCTTTATTCAATACTCTCAAAAGTATTACCGCTGCCTCAAAATGCGTTTCTGCCGCCTATGAATGAAATATATCATTACCCTTTCCTTTGTGCAGGTTGGTTTGGTTTGTTTGTTACATCGCTTAATTTAATGCCTATCGGTCAGCTTGATGGCGGGCATATTACATATGCATTGCTTGGTGATAAACATAAAATTGTCGCAAGGTTTTTCTTTGGACTTTTAATAATAATGTCTGCAATTGGCGGACTGAATGAACTGGGTTGGACAAACTTGTATGACTATGGTTCGCTTATGTGGGTTGTATGGGTAGTGCTGCTGTTGTTTCTTATAAAAATAGATCACCCGCCGTTTTATGACCCCCGGCCTTTGGGCTTTACAAGGAAACTTCTTGGCGTTTTTGCATTAATAATGTTTCTTTGCTCCTTCACGCCATCACCAATAAATGTATTCTGATTTATTAGTTTCGAATTCATGTATTGAATAGTGCAGGATTATTCGGAAACTTTTTTAACCTGCTTCAGTAAGTTTCATGTTCTCTGAATTCAGGAACCAGCCGAAATTACCTTCGCCTGTTGAAGGGTCAAATTTGATCTTGCAGACACTTGAATTCTTGAAGTTCAATTGCAGGTCCTTAACAGGATTATCTTTTATCAGGTTTAATGAATATGTGTTAACATCCGGTGCGTGGCCGAAAATTGCGATTGTGTTATGATGCGAATGTCTTTTGAGAAGCTGCAGAAACCGGTTGTACGTATTGCCGCCAATAAGCTCTATAGCTGTTTTTATCTCGTTATCATATTTTAAAACCGATGCAAACACTTCAGCTGTCTGCACAGCTCTGACAAGCGGACTTGAAATTATACTGTCAAACCGGATCTTCATATCTTTTAACCGCTGCGCAACTATTCTGCAATGATTGCGCCCGTGAATTGTTAGATACCTGTAGCTTTCTTCAACGATCTCGCTGTCAAGATCGGCTGCTACACCGTGCCTTATGATATAAATGTCCATCATAATATTTTTCCTTCAGCATACAGGTAATTTTCTGCTGCGGTAATTTCAAAATTCATTATCCTGTTTTCAAGTGATGTCAAATGTTTTGTTCTTACCTTTATATAATTATCAGTAAAGCCGTAAATATGATCATCTTCTTTGGCTGTTTCAAAAAGCACTTTATGGCTAATTCCCGCGTTTTTTCTGTAAAACGCCATCCTTTTTTTATTAGAAAGCTCCCTTAATATTCTGCTTCTTTCTTTCCGTGCATTCATATCAACTCTCCCCGGAAGCGTTACCGCATAAGTATTGCGGCGCTCTGAATATGAAAATACATGAAGGTAGCTTGCATTCAGGCTCTCAAGGAAGCTGAGTGTATTCCCGAATCTTTCATCAGTTTCACCGGGGAAGCCTATAATAACATCTACACCTATTCCAACACCCGGAATACCGGTGTTGAGTTTATCTATGAGGTTTTCGTAAAAATCTCTGTTATACCTTCTTCGCATCAGCTTAAGTGTTTCCGGGTCGCCGCTTTGCAGCGGTATATGAAAATGGCTGCAGAATTTATCAGATGAACCTACCAGTTGGATGATATCATCGGTCAATAGGTTTGGTTCTATTGAACTGATTCTTATTCTCGGTATTTCAAGTTTATCCAGTTCACAAAGTACATCAAACAGTTTGTTTACTTTTGGTGTACCGTTTTGGTAAGTATAGTCGCCTGTATTTACGCCAGTGAGTACAATTTCTTTATATCCAAGCTCTATCAGCTTCTTTGCGTTCTCTATCACCGTATCTACCGGAAGGCTTCTCGACTTACCGCGGGCAAGCGGTATGGTACAGAAAGAACAATTATAATCGCAGCCATCCTGAATTTTCAGGAATGCGCGGGTTCTGGATTCAACATCGCTTGAATACGCGTAATCAAGATTTGTAATTTCTTCGGTTGGTGAAGTAAATACGCATGAAAGCTCTTTCTTTTCAAAACCGTTAACGAAATCAAACAGCTTGAATTTTTCATTCGATCCCAAGACAAGATCAACGCCGTGAATTTCTGCTATTTCATTAGGCTGCAGCTGAGCGTAACAACCCGTTACAATTATGTATGTATCAGGATTTTTGTTCAGAACACTCCTTATAATCTGCCTGCATTCTTTATCTGCGTTATCAGTAACGCTGCATGTATTCAAAACAAATATGTCTGATTTTTCGCCGTAATCCTTCAATTCAAATCCATTACTGTTGAATTTGCCTGCTAAAGTAGAAGTTTCGGAGTAATTAAGTTTACAGCCCAGTGTATGTAATGATACAGATTTACCCATTATACAAAGTTACTAACAAATTGGTATATATTTAATGGAATTTTATTGTCAGGATTTACAATTATAGTGTATATTGTTTAAATTTAATGCAGTTTTGCTGTAATTTAGCTCATAAAATGAAGAAAATTTTAACATTTCTGCTGATTATTATTCTGAATTTTACCATTCACTCTGATGAAATAAAAACCATTTCCCCGGATGGCAATATAGAAGTTAGTTTCCGTCTAAGCTCAAACGGTGAGCCTGAGTACAGAATAAGATATTATAATGACATTTTTCTCAACTGGTCTAAACTTGGATTGAACTTTGTTGAAAGCGGCAAATTAACATCCGGGATGCAGATTGTTGATGTTACAGCACAGACCATTGATGAAACTTTCAGGATCTATTCAGGTAAATCTAAATACTCGAGGAATCACTGCAGGGAAACTAAAGTATCTCTTATTGAAAAAAGTTCTCCTAAAAGAAAGCTGGATATTTATTTTAGAGCATATGATGATGGCGTGGCTTTCAGGTATGGAATTCCCGTGCAGGAAAACTTAAGTTCATTTATGATCTCGACTGAAGAATCATATTACAATTTTGCCGGTGATTATAAATGCTGGGCAATGAAAAAAGACCGCTTCAGGCACAGCTATGAAGGAGAGTACAGGGAGTATAATTTAAGCAATATAAATAATAAGCCCGGTGACTCAACCAGTTATTTCCCGTATATCACACTTCCGCTTACAATGAAAATGAATGACGGGTTATATGTTAGTGTTTCAGAAGCAAATATTACCAACTACCCCGGTATGCATTTGATTAAACAGGATGGTTACACTTTAAAAAGCAAACTTGCCCCTGATACTCTCAAAAAAAATATTTCCGTCCGCGGAAATACCCCTTCTGTAAGCCCGTGGCGTTTATTCATTATAGGCAGCAGACCCGGCACGCTTATTGAATCAAATTTAATTATGAATCTGAACGACCCGAATAAAATACCTGATGCTGAAAGCTGGATAAAACCCGGCAAATCAACATGGAGCTGGTGGGCTGAAGACAGGGGATTCGATCCTTCATTCGGTTACCAGATACTTTCTACCAAAACCGTGAAGTATTACATAGATTTTGCTGCAGCAAATAATTTCCAGTATGTAACCCTGGATGGCGGCTGGTACGGATGGTTTGATGCAACCAAGGATGATGCTGTGCATGATATAACCAAATCACTCCCGGAGCTTGACCTGCCGGAAGTAACACGTTATGCGGAGTCAAAAGGAATCGGGATAATTCTGTGGGTTGTTTGGTATGAGCTTGAAAGGCAGATGAAAGAAGCTATGGACTATTACCAATCACTGGGCATTAAAGGAATTAAAGTGGATTTTATGGATAGGGACGACCAGTATATGACGGATTTTTACAGAAGGACAGCCGAAGAATGCGCAGCAAGAAAAATGATTGTCACTTATCATGGAGCATATAAGCCCGATGGATTAAGCAGGACTTATCCTAATATATTGACCTATGAAGGTGTGCTTGGGAACGAAAATGCCAGATGGATAACAGGTTTCCCGCACCCGAAACATAACGTAACTCTTGCGTTTACACGTATGATAGCAGGACCCATGGATTACACGCCCGGTTCATTTACTAATACAACCGAAGAAAATTATGTAGGGCAATGGCGCCACCCAATGACAAAAGGGACAAGGTCTCAGCAGCTTGCTATGCCAATAGTGTATGAAACAGGGATACAATCTTTGTGTGAATCCCCGAAGATATATGAACAATTTCCGGAATTCGAGCTTTACCGCAGGCTTCCCGGCACATGGGATTCAACAATTGTAATAGCCGGTGAAATTGGCGGGTACATCATTATTGCAAGGAAATTTGAAGATAGCTGGTTTATTGGCGGGATGACTAATTCTGAATCAAGGAACGTAAGCTTTGGCCTTAAATTTCTTGGCGGCTCAAGATATGATGCGGTAATTTATTCAGATGCTTCCGATGGTGATACAAATCCGGGAAAAGTAATTTCTACAAATTTAAATGTTGGTTCAGGCAATAAATTAGCTTTAAAAATGGCAAAAGGCGGCGGTTTTGCCATTATGATGAAAAGGAAATAAACAGTTTATACCTGCCTTAGCTTGCTTGCAACCCATTTATGCAGATCGAAATATTCAAAAGCATTCTTTTCATATTTATCGTTTTTAAGCTTAGCTAATTTTGTTTCCATCTTGTTGAAATTAAAATTCAGGTCATCATCATTTTTAACTTTCTGCAGTTTCCGGATAAAATCAATTATCAGCTGCTCAGTTTTAAAGAGTTTTTCATGTTTGCAAAGGTAGCGGTATGTTCTTACAAGCAGGTATTTAAGAAGTTCATAATTCTTGAGCTCAAAATGTATCACCAGGTTCAGTATTCTGCTGTATGTCTCATAGTCTGCTCTTTTTGCAAGCAGCGGGTGTGACATCAGCCTGTTACAGGCTTCAAGAGCTTTCAGGTAACTTTTTTCTTCAACCCGGCATACTAATACATGATATAATATTGAAAGCTCAGTATCTATCTGCAGTTTATCCTTATATGTCACTAGAATATTTTCCAGTGAAGGAATAAGTTTTGATGCTTTTTGAATATCACCTTTTTTTAAGAATATTCTGAAATTAAGATACCCTTTGTAAATATCAAAATCTTCCAGGTTATATTTATCATTTAAAAGAATTTTTTCTATTTCATTCAGATAACTCAGTGCTTCATCGGTGCGGTTCAGGTTTATACAGCACTCAGCAAGCGAGAACATTATATCAGCAGGGTAATGCAGCAGGTAATTTTTGAACGGGTATGGGTTATTTATTACCACTTTGTACCTGTTTACTAATGCTGAATATGTTGCTTCGCTATCCGCTTTTATTCCTGATGATATCTCTTTCACCCTGTAAAATGCTTCCTGTGCCCGGCAGCTTTGTGGTTTTTCCGGTGAGCTCATTATACCTTCAGATGATAAACTGTCCAGCATTGCTGTATGCTCAGAGCCTCTTGTCAATCCGTAATGCCTGTAATTATTAAGCAGAGTGCCGGCTAAGCTGCTGTATTTAAAAAATTCAATTGTCTTTTTTGCTGCTGTTTTCACTTCTTTCATTATTTCATCTGATTTCTGCTTATGGATCATTTCTTTCGGGATAATTATTTTTTCCATATCCAGTATCTGGATCAGGTATCCGTATCTTTCATGTTTGTAAGCGAACAGCTTTGCTTTTGCAATTGCCCTGAAATATTTTTTGTAAAGAGCTTTATTAAAAAGTATCCTGCATTCTGCTATCATTGCATGTAATTGCCCGTCAACTGTGGATGAATACCCATAAGCTGTAAGTGTTTTCATCAGCAGATCATACAGGTTCTTTTTGTTGAAAGCATAATTATTTATGAACTTTTCATTCTTGTACCTGCTTTTAAATTTCTTTTCATCGTAATCACTTTGTTTTTCCAGGGCTTTAAAAAGAGAAACATATATTTTGCTGCCGCTTTGCAGCCGGGAGCTTAAAATGAAATATCGTTTTTCACTCCTGGTCAAAGAGCTTATCAGCTCAAAAAGGTCATTTGATTGCTTCATAGGAATCTAATATAATATGATAATATTATTTAATATCAGCAAAATATCAATTAAAATTCGCAATACAAGTGCAAATAGGAATCTAATAAATATGTCACTTTTGGTTTTGGGAGTTTTATACCCTATACATATATTAAATGATATTATTAATTAATCAAAATTCAATTTATGAAAATGTTCAATAATGCAGATACCCTTCGGAAAATATTTTTTATTTTAATGCCGGTAATATTGATTTATACCGGTGAAAAATTATTTGCTCAATCGTTTACAAAAGTGACAACCGGCTCTTTTGTTAATGATGGCGGTGCATCTAGAAGCGTAAACTTTGTGGATTATGATAACGATGGCGATCTTGACCTGTATGTCAGCAACGGCAAAAGATTCGGCCAGCGAAGCTTCCTGTATCAGAATAACGGAGGAAGCTTTACAAGAATATTCAATACAGGCCCCGTTAACGATAGCTTGCCGTTTGACGGCTCCAGCTGGGGTGATTTTAACAACGACGGACTGCTGGATTTCTGTACCGTAACATGGTATGATTCCGTCAGCGTTCTTTACAAAAATGATGGCGGCGGTAACTTTACATTTCTGGGGAACTCGCCTGTTGTATCCAACCGCGGATTTTCTGAAACTTGCAGCTGGGGTGATTACGATAGTGATGGCCTGCTCGATCTGATTGTCACTAACAGCAGGTCAAGCAATTCACGCAACAGGCTGTATAAAAATACAGGTAATGGAAATTTTGTAAGCGTTGATTCAGGCGCTATTTATAACAGCACCGGGCTTCTTTCAAGAGGTGCGAACTGGGTAGATATAGATAATGACCGGGATATTGACCTTTTCATTGCAAATGAATCAGGTGCTGTTGATTACATGTACAAAAATAACGGAAGCGGATATTTTACATCTGTAACAGGGATTGCACCTACAACAAGCGGAGGTATTTCGTGGAGCTCCAGCTGGGGTGATTACGATAACGATGGTGATCTTGACCTGTTTGTAACCAACTCCGAAAATCAGAAGAACTTTCTGTTCCGCAATGACGGCAATTTTGCATTTACAAGAATACTCAGCGATCCTATAGTAAGCGAAAACGGATATTATGCATGCTCAGGCTGGGGTGATTATGATAATGACGGTGATCTGGATATGTATGTTACACAGGCTTACGGTCCGCCAAATGTACCGCTGGTAAATCATTTATATAAGAACTTACTTGTGGAAACGGGTAACCCTGCTTTTGAAAAGATAACTGACGGAGAGGTTGTAAATGATCTTGGGTACTCCTACGGGTTCGCCTGGGCTGACTGGGATGCTGACGGCGATCTTGATCTGTTTACCGCGAATACCTATGGAGAAAATCAGAATAATTATGCTTATTTGAATAATGGAAACTCAAATAAATGGCTTATCGTAAAATTATCAGGGGCAAGTGCAACTAAATTCTCACCAATTGCGTCTAAAGTTAAAGTAAGGGCAATCCTGAACGGGAATCCCGTTTGGCTGGTTAGAACAGTTGACGGGCAATCAGGTTATTGCGGGCAGAATATGGACCTGCATTTTGGTCTTGGCAATACTGCCGTTATTGATAGCCTTATTGTTGAATGGTCGTCAGGCAGTACAGAAGTCTACTCTGGTGTTCAGGTCAATCAGATAATTCGTATAGTTCAGGGTTCAGGTATAATCGGAATTGAGAACAACGGAACAGAACTTCCGGAGGGATTTAACCTGAAACAGAATTATCCTAATCCGTTCAATCCCGCAACAAATATTAGATTTTCAATCCCTAATGTACTGAGTAACAGAGAGATAAGCTTAAAAATATACAACATACTGGGAACTGAGATATCTGTGCTGGCCAAAGGAAAATTTCCGGCAGGCGAGCATGAAGTAAACTGGAACGCTGAAGGTATCCCCAGCGGTATATATTTTTATAAATTACTAAGTGATAATTTATCAATAACTAAGAAAATGGTTCTTGTAAAATGACCCAAATATGTGCAAAAATTGAAGAAATTCATCATTAAACCTTTATGATTTCCAAATCATCATAAATATACATAAGCAGTTATATTGTTTATTATATAAAAATTTATATCTTTGTAACATCAGTTTCTCGAAATGATACGTTAAAAATGAGGCGTGAAACCCGGCTACTAAAAATATAAAGGCAGTCACACTTCCGGGCAGCATGTGTCAAAGCAGGATGTAAGGTAACAAACGTATCATTAATTTAAAGTGTTGAATAACTAAACCTTTTTTGAAACAGAAGCATCAAAGTTGAAATTCAGTACTGTTGAAGCAAAAACTAAAACAGATCACAGAATTTCTCCTTCTGGAAAAGAATGAAAGAGCAGTGCGATTGGGCGACGCTTGTTTTGAGGGCTCAAGCGTGTAGGCGGCTTAGTTAAAAGTAGGCTGCTGCCTGTCTCTAAAAGTGTTAACCTGTATTTGACCCATAGGCAATATTTTTTGAGGCAGGCATCGCACAGGCTCTTTTATATTTCGATTCCGCAAATATTCAAAAAAGCAATTTTCAATAAATTATATTCTCACAAAAGGTTTAATTTTAGATTAATGACAAAATTTTTTACAAAAATATTTCTGAACCTGTTGTTTCTTTTTCTGGTCGCTGCGCCGCTGTTTGCACAGGCAGGAAATGAAATTGCCGGCGATGATAAAACCTCTCCAAAAGAAAGCTCCGCTTTAAAAATTGACGGTAAAATAAATGATAGTGAGTGGAACGGCTCAAAGGTATTCACTGATTTTTATATGATGATACCTAAATCAGAAAAAAAGGAATATGACAGCACCATTGCATATATTAAACAGGATAAGGACGCTATTTACATAGCCATCAAATACTGGCCCAGGGGAAAGATCATCAAGCAATCGCTCACAAGAGACAGAAGCACCGATGAGGAAAATGAATTCTTTATACTGCTTGACCTGGAAAACAAGAATAAGAACGGCTATGTCTTCGTTGTAAGTTTTCTGAATAACCAGCGTGATGCAATTGTTTATAACCAGACCAACCAGTCTTATGAATGGGACTGGCAGTGGGAAAATAAAGTTACTATTTTTAAAGAAGCAAAGAACGGTCAGCCCGGCTACGCTGAAATGGAAATAAAGATCCCGGTTGACCGCCTGCAGAACAAGAATAAAAAACAAATAGGTATTGATCTACAGCTCTTTTCATATACACCCGATGGCAATTACACATGGTATGCGCTTACGCCTAACAGTGAACTCTTAAATCTTAAGAGTATGTATAAAATGGATCTTACCACGCCGTTTGATGAGAAACTGAATTTGCGTTTTAACTTAACACCATTTATAGTTGGAAGAAGTTTTAACAGTGATACCGCAAGATTAAGGTTTGGCGGTGAGTTTGCTATCAGTCTGGATAAACATAAACTCAAAAGTACTATCTTTACTGATGAGTCAACACTTGAAGCTGACCCGTTCAGATTCGCATTTTACGGAAGACCAATATTTTTGCAGGAAAAAAGACCATTTTTCAGCAAAGATCTGGATATTTACAGAACACCCGTAAACCTGTTCTATTCAAGGGCAATTGATAAAATTCAGTACGGGTTTAACTATACGTACCGGAGTGATAAGTTTAAAATGGGCGCATTGTATGTTCAGGATACGCTTCCAACCGCGACTAATTCAACACGGAGATTTGCTGTAGTTAGACCGAATTTTAATTTCCCCGATTTTAATATCGGCGGTTTGTTTATGTATAACACCAATGAGCTTGATACTACAAAAGAGCAAATGGTTAGTGTAGATAGCAAAATAAACCTCCCTTCGAGGTTCCGGCTCATTACACAGTTAGCCCGTAGTTTCCGCAGTTACGATAATAAAACTATTAACTCAGACAGATCAAACAGCGGCAATATGTATAACGCATATTTGTATTTTGAGCAAAACAGTAACGGCGGTCCATACATGGACGCAAGCTATACACGGTATGATTCCAATTTCAGCGCAACAACATTGTTCAACAACTATGGTAACAATTATGATGAAATAAACGTAAGCGGCGGTTACCAGTTTGTTAATAATAATAAATATTTCAGCAATATTAATTTAAGTGCAGGATACTACAGGTCGCATGAATTTTCCGAAAGCTTCAATTACCAGAACGGTGTTTTCGGAAATATGTTCTATAAAGTAACAGGCTGGCTGAGTTTCTTTCATAGTCTGAATTTTGACAGGCCGAATGACCGGGATGATAACGGCGCAATCATCACACAAAATAACATTCTGACGGAGCATAACTTTAAAGTTGTGTTCGGTAATAATTCGTTTTCAGCTGGATTCTATGGCGGAAGATATTTTGGAGATAAATTACTGAATCCATATGCTTCAGTTGATCTTGCATTTTTCGGCAAGGTAAGGCTTGGCGCAAATTACAACTATATCAAACAGGGCGAAGATTTTGAGCAGTCAATTTATAACATAAAACTTGATTACAAAGTTATGGATAAATTGTTCCTGAGAGCTTATTACCAGAGGGATACCTTCAGAAAACGCGCGTTGTTGAATACTATGATCCAATATGAGTTCTTTGGCGGAAGCAGTGTATATCTGGTATTGAATCTGGATGGCGACAGGCTTGAATACACAAGGAGATATTTTAAGGTCAGTTATGAATTTAATTTTTAGTTCATAAACAAAATAATAAGTTTAATTAACATTCTTTTCCATAAATTTAAATGAACAGCTATGCAAAAAGTTCTCTTAGCAGCAATTATCTTTGCCCTTCATAGCTTCATATTCGGGTCTTTGTTACACTCCGGGGAAATACGCGTTGAACCCCAGAAGCTTAAATATGAATACAAGATCGAGACGGATCTTACTGTTGAAAAATTTTCCGATGTATTCTGTAAACGGCTGAGTACCAAACATAAATGGGAAAGGATCGGCAGCGATGTTACCGCTGATGAAACTTACACCAGCAGGTTTAAATTTAAGGATGAAAACGCGCATTCATGGGAGTGCGAAGTCAGGATACAGCAGGATAAAAGTGATACCCGGAAAATGGATGTAGTGATGACCATGGATCCAAAACTGGAAAGCTGATTTTGTTTTAAGTTTTCATATTTATTACCGCTTCAGGCCGCCTTGTGATACAGGGCGGCTTTTTTTATGATTACAGTCATTTTTTTTGAGGCCGGGGCAGGTTATTATTGTAATAAAAAACAGGGGGGATTATGCCGATTCCAACCAGCAGAACCAACGAAAATGCTATCCTTACAATAGATCAAAATAAATGCAAT
Organism: Ignavibacteria bacterium; assembly: GCA_030835085.1. Lineage (GTDB taxonomy): Bacteria > Bacteroidota > Ignavibacteria > Tepidaquicellales > OLB5 > OLB5. Next base: position 462 of record JAUQWQ010000156.1, on the reverse strand, counting down.
TTATGCGGCGCATGTGTGGAAGTCTGCAAGGATTTTTCATTGTATATTGATGGTGATAAGCTCCTCGTAAGCAAATCACCGCTTTTTGGGTGCATGGCATGCGGCCAGTGCGCAGCAGTCTGTCCAACCGGCGCAATAATTGTCGAAGGCAGAACACTAAGCGCGGATGATTTTATTAAACAGCCGTTAAAGAATGAAAGAGCAGATTATGTATCACTTCTGAACCTGTTGGTTTCAAGGCGAAGTATCAGGGATTATAAAGATAAGGAGATTCCCCAGGATATCATTCAGAAAATACTTGATGCTGCAGTATCAGCCCCAATGGGACTGCCGCCTTCAGATGTTGGTGTACTTGTCTTTAAGGGCAAAGAAAAAGTGAGAGCCTTTTCATTTGATTTTATTGATGAACTTAAAAAGATGAAAAAGTTCTTTTCACCCTTTATGGCAGCATTAATGAGACCG
>JAUQWQ010000155.1 GCA_030835085.1 Ignavibacteria bacterium | reverse complement strand
GCCGGTAGGCACAAAAGCAGCAGGTGACTGGGGCGGCGTTGTTATACTTGGCAAAGCAAGAATAAACACAGCATCAGGTGCTGATACTGCGGCAATTGAAGGTATATCACCATCAGTATTTTATGGCGGAACAAATGACGCAGATAACTCAGGTACCTTCAGATATGTAAGAATTGAATATTCAGGTATCGCATTATCACCAAACAACGAGATAAACGGCTTAACAATGGGCGGCGTTGGCTCAGGGACAACAATTGAATACATTATGGTTGCTTACAACGGTGATGATTCATTTGAGTGGTTTGGAGGTACAGTTAACTGTAAATATTTAATTTCATATAACCCGGTTGATGATGAGTTTGATACAGATTTTGGCTACAGGGGAAAGCTTCAGTTCCTGCTGGGCATAAGGAAGCCAAGCGTGGCTGATATCAGCGGTTCAACTTGCTTCGAATCAGATAACAATAACGGACCAAACAACAATACACCAAGAACCCAGCCATTATTTTCAAATGTCACTTCAATAGGACCCAAGCAGTATGATACATCTGTTGTGAATCCTAACTATACAAGAATGGGTCATTTGAGAAGGAACTCACTTATCAGCATCGTGAACTCAGTTGCAATGGGCTGGCCAACAGGTGCATATTATGATGGCTCAGGTGTAACATGCGCGGTACAGAATGATACTTCAAGAGTAAAAGCAAATGTATTTGCAGGTTTATATACACTTGCAGGTTCAACAAATGCAGGCTGCAGCTTTGATGCTTCAGGTTATACAAATTCAAACAACACAATATTTGCAGCTATAACAGGAGCATTGCTTTCAAATCCGTATGCGGGTGTATCAACAGGTAACTATTCACCTGCTAACTTCTTCCCAGCAGCCGGTTCACCTGTTTTAAATGGCGCTAATTTTACATTACCGGGTATGAACGATCCGTTCTTCACTCCAACAACATACCGCGGCGCTTTTGACCAGAACAGCACATGGGCAAACGACTGGACGAATTTCAGACCCGATACAGTAAATTACAAACTTATTTCAATTGGTATAGAGCCGATCAGTAATGTTGTACCCAAATCATACAGCTTGCAGCAGAACTATCCAAATCCGTTCAACCCAACAACAAATATCAAGTTTGATGTTGCAGCAAACGGATTTGCAAAGCTTGTAATATTTGATGTTCTTGGCAGAGAAGTAGCAACACTTGTAAGTGAAGACTTAAAAGCAGGGCAGTATGCAGTAAATTATAACGCATCAAATCTACCAAGCGGTGTATATTTATACAGATTAACAGTTGATGGAAATAACTCAACATTTGTTGCTACCAAAAAGCTTGTTTTAGTGAAATAGTAATAAATGAAATAGCAATATTTTTCAAATTTTCAATCGTATTTTCCCAAAACCCCGTTTAAACGGGGTTTTTTTATTTCGGGTATTACAATTTGTTTTTAATTTAAAAATCTGTTAATTTAGCATATTCAATTGGTTATAATTCATAAATAAAGGAGAAAGAAATGAAAATAACAAAATTTACAATTTTGTTGATGTTGGTTTCAGTGATTCTTGTTGGTTCACTGCAATCTCAGGTAAAAACTAAAACCACAAGTTACTGGAAAAAACCCGCAGGCTTTATAATAGAATGGAATTTTTCTTATTCACAGCCATTACCCAATATGATGGGTGATATGGGTGAACAGTTTAATTTCAAAAACTACGGAGTTAAATCCGGTTTTGGAAGCCAGATATATTTTAAATTGGTTACCGATAAAAAAGGCAGGATTCGTCCATATATGACATTAGGATATGATCTTTTCCTGAACACTGATAACAATACCGCGTATATTCCCGCAAACGTGCTTACTGAGTGGCCAAGTGATCCTTCGGTTGCAACTACTACTCCTGGAAAATCAAAAATGTATCTTCACAATTTCTCAGCGGCAGTTGGATTTGAATATGCGTTCTTTAATAAAACAAGGTGGACCCCGTATACCAATTTTGATTTTGGTTTGAATATGATATTCGGTACATACAAACAAACACCAAATACAACGGGACAGGAAGTTTCTTATACTTACAAAAACGCTCCGAGACTGGGTCTCGGTTTAGGAGCAGGTGTCCAGGGCAGGCTGACAAGGAATTTCGGTATTTCATTCGGAGTAAAATATAAATTACCCAACCTGCTTTTAAAGGATTCAAAAAAATCAACAGAAGTTAACAAAATGTATATCAATGATAAGGAAGATGTAGCTTTGAGTCCGTATTTATCAAAAGACAGAAACATGATGTACCTGCAGATATATGTAGGAGCAACATTCTTTATCGGCAAGAAATAAAAATAAAAATTATTTATTTTTCATCAAACCCCGCTTAACTCAGCGGGGTTTTCTTTTACCTTTCGGAACAAAATCAAGCCTGCGGCGAAGAAAACAATTATAGAAAGCACAGCATATCTCTGGTTTCCGGTTATCCATGAAACAAGCCCGAATGTTAACGGTCCAAGAATAGTTGAGGTTTTTTCAAACAGGCTGTAAAATCCATATAGCTCTGTTTTCTTTTCATCGGGAATAAGCCTCCCGAAAAAGCTGCGCGATAGCGCTTGCGAAGAACCTAGGAAAGTTCCTGCAAAAGCTCCGATTATCAGAAAAGTGGTTTTATCGTTTGCGAAGTAAACCGATAGTGTTAAAACAGCCCAGCTGATAATAATGAATATCAATGTTTTTTTGGTGCTGGTTTTATCTGCAATCCACCCGAACAAAAATGAGCCTAAAAGCGCGGTAACCTGTACAATTATAAAAAACAAAATCAGGTCAGCTATTGAAAAATTAAGTGTTGTTTGCGCGAAATTAGCTGAAAAGAAAATGATAGTATTAACACCATCTATATAGAGGAAGTATGAAAACAGGAATATCCTTATGTTTTTGTAATTTTGAATATGTTTTAATGTATCCAGCGTTCTTCTAAACCCTATCTTAATAAAATTCGGATGTTCGCCGATGATCTCCTTTTTCTTTTCCCTCACAAAGATGAATATAGGCAGAGAGAAAAATAAAAACATTGCCGCACATGCAAGGAAGGTCAGTCTGGGTGTATCCTGCAGTACAATTACAGCAGCCAGTGAAGCCAGTGAGCCAAGATAACCTACTGCATAGCCAAGAGAAGACACCTTGTTGTAATTACGGTACACTGATATTTCTTTAATGAACGCGTCGTAGAAACCGAGCCCCGCCTGGAAACCAATATTTGCCAATATAAATAGTATCATTCCCCAAAGCACCATACCTTCGGTTATGAAATATAGAAATGCTGTTGAAATAATGCAAAGGAAAGTGAAGAAGAACAGGTATTTTTTTTTGCTGCTGTAGTGATCGCTTGCCGCGCCAAGCACAGGACTTAATAATGCGACAAGTATCATCGAAATATTTATCGCGGTTGACCAGTAAAGATCACCTACAGGCTGATCGCCCGAGACTACTTTTTTGAAGTATATGGCGTAAACAAAAGCTACTATTATTGTTGCGAAAGTTGAGTTGGCAAAATCGAAAAGGGACCAGTTAAATACATCTTTGGTAAACCATTTGTTTTTGGATGAAGGTTCTGCCATTTATTAAAAGATTAAATTTTCTGATTATTCTTTTTTAACTGACAGGGTGTCGTTTACTGCTGATAAGGCCTTTACCTTTTTTTGTGATTAATTTATCTTTCTGGAGTTTTTCCAGGATCGCATCCAGCACACCGTTCACAAATTTTCCTGAATTGCGGGTGCTGAAATCCTTGGCGATATCAATTGATTCATTGATTGATACTTTTGGCGGGATATCTTCAAAATGGAAAAATTCTGTGAGGCACATTTTAATGATAATGGAATCTATTAGCGCAATGCGCTCCATATCCCAGTTATCGACCGTTTCGGTGATAATTGTTTCGTACTTTTCGTCGTTATCTATTGTGTACTTTATAAGGTCCTCGCAGAACTTTCTGTCATCTTTTTTTTCAAGCTCTTCGAACTGAAGCTGTTTCACCTGTTCAATCGGATCGCCGGTAAGCTTAAATGCATAAAGAACCTGCAGTGATTTTTCGCGTAAATGCCTTCTTGTTAATGCCATCTGCAAAGATAATTTATCCTATGCCAAATAACCAGAACAAAATTACTGCAAAACTTTCCTTTATGCAGAAATTAAATGAAGATTCGGTTGAAAGGGGCGTTTCTGATGCTACAGTGTATGCATTTACCCCGAAAAATTTACATATCTGCTTTGTGCGAAGCAGGTGGAAATTATCGCTGATGATCACAATATCCTTCCAGTTGTTCTTTTTATAAAGATTATTGTTCAGGTACTGAATCTGCTCTAAGGTTGAGTTCGATTTATTTTCTATGAAGATGTTCCTTTCAGGAACCCCCTTTTTAAGCAGTTCCTTTTTTGATACTTCAGCTTCAGTCATTTCGCCCGGTGCGCCGCCGCCGGTTAGAATAATATTTTTGATTATACCTGCTTCATACAATTCGTAACCCTTGTTAATTCTTTCACGAAGTACCGGTGAAGGCCTGTTCCCGCCCCATACCGCAGCTCCCAGTACAGTGCCTGCATCTACTGTCTTCTTTGTACTTATGAGTGTCTTATAGTCATCTTTGAAATTGTATGCAAACAGGAATACAATACTGTATGCAGCAGCCAAAACAAAAAGCGTTATCCAGATGCTCCGGAAGATATAAAACTTCATAAGCACTGAAAAGGATATAACGCATGCAGATACTGCTATGAACAAGTGAACAATAGCGAAAACCGAAAGTGCGATAGTCTGAATTCCTTTTTGAGAAAGTGTAACCAGGTTCTCATAAAAAGTTTCGCGCGGAATTCTTCCCTGGAAGAATGCAAATGCAAGGAGAATAAGTGAGAGAACAGAAAATACTGCAAGTATCCTGAGGGCTGTTCTGTTTACTTTAGCGGATTGAAGGGATATGTTAACAATTGCAATTATGGTTATCAGGCAGATCGTTATCCAGAAAAGGTTACCAGTATAGAGTAAACTGAAACCGGAAACAAATTCCGAAAGGAAACTGCGTGAGAGCATTGATGAGTATGAGGAGTTCAGCCAGTATTTATATGCTTCCATAAATATCAGAATGAATATTTCGTAACTGATAAGCCAGAAAATTATCAGCCTGTTGCCTGTAGACGTTTTAGAGTTTCCCAATCAGAAAAGTAGAATTTTTAACAATTGAATATATAAATATACTAACTTAGCTTAAAAGTTTCGTGTATTTCCCTATATATAAGACTAAAACAGTCGTAATTATGAAAATCAAATATTCAAGGCTTTAATATATGAATTGATAAAAAAAACATTAAATGCCAATATTGGACTAAATCAGTCTAATATCAAAAGGGCAGGCTGATTTTTCCGTCAAGTAGAAAAAACCCACAGGCATAGGGGTTTGATTCAGCCTGTCCATAAATTTAACAAAACAATGAAAAGAATATTACTTATTATCATTCTGTGTATTATCACACTAAACATCTATTCAAATGAACGCAAGTTCGGATATATCTATCAAAGCGGGGTACTTGGCAAAGGTAACCGTGAGCTTGAAATCTGGACAACTGCTAGAATTGGCAAAGATATTCCATATTACGCAAGAACTGAACACCGCATGGAATTTGAATGGGGCATAACCAACAGGCTGCAGACAGCTTTTTATATCAATTTCAGGAATACCAGCCAGGATAATGGCACCGGAATGACAAGTAAGTTTGAGTTCAAAGGTATTTCAAGCGAGTGGAAGTACCAGGTATCAAGTCCTTCTAAAAATGCCATTGGATTCGCCTTATACGGCGAAGTTGGACTGAATACCGATGAAGCTGAACTTGAAGCTAAGCTTATTTTCGATAAGAAAGTTAAGAAGAGTACTTTTGCGTTAAACCTTGTATTTGAAAATGAGTGGGAGCTTGGTTCACATGCCCCTGAAACTGAAATGGTGCTGGAAGGCGACCTTGGATGGAGCTATGATATTTCAAATTCGTTTGCAGCGGGAATTGAACTTCGCAGCCATAACCAGTTTGTTGAGGGTGAAATGGAACACTCAGCATTTTTTGCCGGACCCGTAGTATCATTTTCGCAGCCAAACTGGTGGCTTACGCTTACAGTTCTGCCGCAATTAGCCGCGCTAAAGGGGAAAACAGGCGAAACAAACCTTGTGCTTGGTGAACGCGAAAAACTTGAGACAAGAGTATTATTTTCCTTTAGATTGTGATTTTGTATAAGTGAAGATATTTTATAAAATATTAACAGCATCATTGCTGTGCGGATTTTTATATTTGCAGTATGACATAAAAAGTGATACTGCAAATTACTATTATGCTGATTCACTTAAAACAAGTGATTCGCTAATATCAGCTAACGACTCGCTTGAACTGAAAAAAATAAAACTTGCCGAAGGTAAATTGCTCTACGAAAAGAAATGTCAGAAGTGCCATATGCTTTATGAACCCAAGGATTACAAACTGAAACAATGGAAAGAGAATCTGGTTGAGATGAAAGAAAAAGCCGAGCTAAACAAAGATGAGTACAGTTTAATTCTCGGCTATTTATCAGCTAATTGTAAAAAATAAATCTTACCATCCCAAAAGCCATGCGAACATAAGCGGCGCAACAATTGTCGCGTCACTTTCAACTATGAATTTCGGAGTGTTGATATCAAGTTTTCCCCAGGTAATTTTTTCGTTTGGCACTGCGCCTGAATATGATCCGTAGCTTGTTGTTGAATCGGATATCTGGCAGAAATAGCTCCAGAAAGGCACATCGTGCCATTCAAGATCCTGGTACATCATAGGCACAACGCAGATAGGGAAATCACCGGCAATACCGCCGCCTATCTGGAAGAAACCAACTCCCTTGCCGCCTGAATTTTTCCTGTACCACTCGCTTAACGTTACCATATATTCAATACCTGATTTCATTGTAGAAGGCTTTAATTCACCCTTAATGCAGTATGAGGCAAAGATATTACCCATTGTTGAATCTTCCCATCCCGGTACTATTATAGGCAGATTTTTTTCAGCGGCTGCTATCATCCATGAATTTTTCGGGTCAATTTCGTAGTATTGTTCCAGCACTCCGCTTAATATCATCTTATACATGTATTCATGCGGAAAGTAACGCTCGCCTTTTGACTCTGCATCTTTCCATAATTCATAAATATGCTTTTGCAGCCTGCGGAACGCTTCTTCTTCGGGAATACATGTATCTGTCACCCGGTTCAGTCCTTTTTCAAGCAGCGCCCATTCTTCTTGCGGGGTTAAGTCACGGTAATTGGGCACGCGTTTGTAATGCGAGTGTGCCACAAGGTTCATAAGGTCCTCTTCCAGATTCGCGCCGGTGCACGAAATTATCTGCACTTTATCATTCCGGATCATCTCAGCCAGTGATATGCCAAGCTCGCCGGTGCTCATAGCGCCAGCAAGTGTTATCATCATCTTTCCGCCTTCGGCAAGATGCACTTCGTAAGCTTTGGCAGCATCCATCATTGCCGCGGAATTGAAGTGGAGGTAATGCTTTTCCATAAATTGTGAAATTGGACCGCGTGTCATTTGTTTTTCCCCTTTGAAGATTATGTATTTATAATTTTAATTTTTTGAACATGAATTCTGGTACTGAAGTGATAATTAACATTATCCACCGCCAGAAGAATGGTGTATATATCACACTCTTCCTTTTAATCATTGCCTTGTAAATATCCTTGCCGACTTTTTCAGG
>JAUQWQ010000154.1 GCA_030835085.1 Ignavibacteria bacterium | reverse complement strand
TATGCGTGTGGTCGATGCGGTGGTAGTATCACATATGGCGATGCTCATTGTCCTCGATGTGGTGACACCATCGAGTTCTAGATTGAATCGTACAAGGCTTGATGATGTGGCCTAACCAGCGGCTGCACCTGACGCCGCGCCGCGGGCATCGGGGTATCGGCCTTCATCATTTATAGTGTTGGCTGACGTTTCCAATTCAGCAGTCGTTTGCGGCGCAGGTGAGCCGCGATCCGTTAGGCCGCACTCATCAACGGAGACACATGGAGCGCGTAGGGGTAGATTCGACGATCGCGAAGGCCTTGGACTTGATCCACGCCATTGCACTGGAACACCCCCTCCCCATCGTACGTCTGCGTGACGAAGTCATTTCGATCCTAGAATACCTGTCCTCCGTTGAAGGACGAACAGATGCCAATTGTCGCGCTGTTGATTCAGCCATCATGCTTGATGATGATCTCTCGGACCGGATTGACGAGATTGAGGAGGCTGATCCTGTGCTCGCAGAAGTTCTTGCAGACATGGGTGGCGCGCTACATGACACGGTGAGCAGTCCCGAGATCGCCGACAATTTCAACTCGACACCTGAGCAACTTCTCAACCGGTTACGGGTAAAGGGATCCTCACCCGGGCACGGTGCGGCCTAACCAGCGGCTGCACCTGACGCCGCGCCACGGGCTCGGGGTATTGACCTTCGTCATTTATAGTGTTGGTTGAGGTTTTCAAAATCAGCAGTCGTTTCGCGGCGCAGGTGAGCCGCGATCCGTTAGGCGCGCGTCCCATCAGAGAGGACTTCCCCCGATGAAGACAAACCACCCAGCATTTCTCTTGGCTGTCACTCTGGGGATGTTGATTTCAGCATGCACGGAGTTGGCAGTCGACGGGCCCATGTTGCCACAGGCAGACGGTGGAGACTTTGTTCTGTATGTATCGAATCAGAGTTACGCGCTGGACCCAGTTGAGATCAAAGTGTACATCGATGGAGTTCTTGCGGTGAATCAGAACTTCTATGTGCGGAGTCAACATAACTGGATCAGGTTCCAGTTCCAGCTGCGTAAAGGTGCACACAGGGTGCGGGCAGTATACGATGTTGGGGATACCCAGAACGAGGAATTCTTCACAGTTGAAAAGCCACTTTGGTGTGTTATCGACTTTCACGCATCGAGGGGACCAGGGCCTGCCATGCCGTATCTCAACATCATGTTCTTCGACCACCAAGTTACGTTTATGTGAGAAGGTGGGAGGACAACAACCCTACGTGCGTATGGCACTGACAAGGTCCATACGCGCGCCTAACCAGCGGCTGCACCTGACGCCGCGTCGGGGGCAACGGGGTATTTGCCTTAGTCATTTATAGTGTTGGTTGACGTTTCCAATTCAGCAGTCGTTTCGCGGCGCAGGTGAGCCGCGAGCCGTTAGGCAGCACGAAATGTACTCACAATACCTCGCACGTCGTCAAGGCATCGAGCAGTGGTTTGTTCCCGAGAGGCGCAAATGAAACACGTCTTGGTGTTCCTTATGGTTTGTGTCTGTGCTGCTTGTTCACGGCAAGATCAACGCGTGGATGCGGACAGGTCTCCAAATGTGGTCAATAGTCACTCTTCAAGCCAAGTTCCAACTGCATTTGTCATCCGAGATACTGTCGTAGAAAAGGAAATGCTCTTGGGAGAGAGCTTTCCCATGGGTCGCGTGATTTGGACAGTCAAGGTTACACCCCCGAATGAGCACGTGGAATGGCGAATATGCGCAATCGTTGGTGGTGACACCGCATATCATCACGAAGGTGATGACAGTTGGTTCATAGCGCCGGTCCCTCAGCAGGCGATCGAGCAAGGCTCACCAAGTCAGAAGGTGCCGTGGTACACACGCGACTTCTTCATGTATGAACGAGACTCCATTGGGATTGATCACCCGGAGCGTAAAGACAAGATCTGGGTGCTGCCTCATCAATGGAAGATGGCACAGTACCTCAAAGAACACGGGATGCCGGCGGGGGCAGCCAATGAGGCAGAAATATTATTCTGGGAGTATTATCGCGAGCGACCAATTATCACGTTCAAGTTTCCAGAGGACCCTACCCATCGTGATCAAAGTTACGCCTATCACCCGACGATTCGGTGGTTTCTGCCAGTGCCTTTGTCGTATTCAGGAAGAATGTATACTATGAGGCGGTAGTCGGGTTGGCGGCGTTGGCGGCGGAAATTAGTTGGGACTGGAGTATAGTGCCGTTCCGCGGGATTGGGTAGACGGGCGGCAGAGGGAATCAAAACGGACTTTTCATCCACGAGCAGTGCTGCCTAACCAGCGGCTGCACCTGACGCCGCGCCACGGGCTCGGGGTATCGACCTTCGTCATTTATAGTGTTGGCTGAGGTTTTCACAATCAGCAGTCGTTTCGCGGCGCAGGTGAGCCGCGATCCGTTAGGCAACGCCGAGTATTCCGCAGAGAGGCATACGCACGCAATGGCAATCAAGGCCTCATACGCACACACGAATCTGATAGCGAAGGACTGGCAGCTCCTTG
>JAUQWQ010000018.1 GCA_030835085.1 Ignavibacteria bacterium | reverse complement strand
TAATACTTCAATTGGAAAAAGTTCTTTAAGCAGTAATACTTCCGGTTATAACAATACAGCACTGGGAATGGGTTCATTAACTAGGAACACCGAAGGCTATAATAATATCGCTATTGGATATAATTCATTATACTCAAATTTAACCGGTTACAATAATACCGCAATTGGAAACAAAACAGGTCAGGATGTTTTAACCGGTTCTAATCTAACGCTGATTGGCTATGATGCCGCACCTTCATCTCCTTCTGCAGCTAATCAAATCACTTTTGGAAATTACTCCGTTACTTCGCTGCGCTGTAACGTTCAAAACATCACATCACTATCCGATGCGCGTGATAAAAAAAACATTTCTGAGCTCACACTTGGTTTAGATTTCATCACAAAGCTTCATCCGCGCCAGTTCAATTGGGATAAACGCGAGTGGTATGATGAAAATATTTCCGACGGAAGCAAAATGAAAGAAGCGCCGACAGCGGGATTCATAGCGCAGGAGCTTGATTCAGCACAAACTACCTCAGGCGCAGAATGGCTTAACCTTGTACTGAAAGATAACCCCGAAAAATGGGAAGCTACATACGGGAATTTACTTCCGGTGATGGTTAAAGCCATTCAGGAATTAAAAGCTGAAAACGATGAATTGAAAAAAGAAATAAATACTCTTAAAACAGTAAACGAAAAAGTTACAAAGCTGGAAGAGATCGTAAACGCACTTTCTTCTGTCAGAAACACAACATTAACCGAAAACAAATAATTTATCTAAAAAAACTAAATATAACAGCAATGAAAAACAAAATTCTTTTGATCATCTTCTTCAGTTTATTTATTTGCAGCACTCAATATTCACAGAATATAAACGGCAAGCTTGGCATAGGCGGGCAGTTTTTAATCAGGGATACCAACAATACTTTTCTAAGTGTTCCGCAGAACACGGGCAACTTAACGCTTAACCGGAGCTTAACCCTGCAGAATACATCGGCCTCAACAGTTGGCGTTATTTACAAAGATGCATTCAGATTTTTGCATAACTACGGTACTCAAAATACATTTATGGGAATCAATTCAGGTAATTTTTCTATGACCGGCCTTGGCGGTAATACAATTGTGGGATTTTCAACTTTTTCTTCAAACACTACTGGTTACGAAAACACATCGGTTGGCTCAAACACACTGTTTTCCAACACCACAGGTTATCTAAACACCGCGTTCGGGACTTTTTCTCTTAATTTAAACACCACAGGTTATCATAACACTGCTTTTGGTTCCTATTCACTGCGCTCCCAGACCGTAGGCACCCAGAACACTGCACTGGGTTATGCTTCGTTATACTCCAATTTCAGCGGAAGCTTTAACACAGCGGTTGGACACAACTCTCTTTACAGTAACACCGGCGGAAACCAGAACACTGCAGTCGGGTATAACGCTCTTTATAATACTACAGGCAGCTATAACACAGCAATAGGATATGATGCGCAGGTGCCGAATGTATCAGGAAGCTACCAGGTAAGAATAGGCAGCCCTGCAGTTACATATGCAGGAGTGCAGGTAGCGTGGACTATCACAAGCGATAAGAGATGGAAATCTGATATCAAAAGCTCAGAACTGGGTTTAAATTTTATCAGCAAGCTTAAACCTGTTTCATATTTCCGTAATAACGATGAGAAAAAAAGAACAGAATACGGCTTCATTGCCCAGGATGTTGAAGAAGTTTT
>JAUQWQ010000153.1 GCA_030835085.1 Ignavibacteria bacterium | reverse complement strand
AGGATAAGAAAAAGGATTGTTGTTTTCATGATAAGATTATTTCTAAGTGTTATCACAAAAATGTGAAAATTAGAAGAATTATAAAATGATGATAATCATAACATTGTATGAGAAAAAAAACGTTGATTTGAGCTAAAATTTGTTTATAAAGGGGAGGAAAGCTAACATTCGACTCCTACGGAGCCGTTACTATCTCTCAATGCATTTTCTACAAACATTTGACTCCTACGGAGTCAGTACTTTGTTATAGAAAAACTAAACCATGATTAAATGGATCTTTAGAATAACTTGAAGTTGCTGAACTGCAAATCGTGGTAATCCTGTAATCATTTGAATCATGGTTCATAAGCTTTTTACTTAGGCAGCCTTAATGATACTCCCCCGCCTACAAAAAAATCGGGTGATCTTTCGGAAATGCCGAAACCGAACGAAGCATCTATCTGTACATTCTTCAAAATGAGGTAGGTTAACCCCGCATCAAAGCGGTGGTCCGGTGAAAATTTCTGCGGCATAAAGCCGTAAAGCTCAATAAACCCGGATAGTTTGTTAACCAGGCCTGCTCCAAGCGCAATTGTATAAATTCCCGTTGCACCCGGCGCTCCTGCGCCGAACTCTCCGCCGATGTTATATGAAAGCGAAAACCGTTTGCTCAGATTATTCGTCATAGCGAAACGGAATTCTGTTCCAATGTAATCTGACTGGAATACACTGTTATCCTTAAACGGAATGGTTATGCTCAGAAGCAGTGCAGTTTCAGGCATTGAGCCTTTTTCTGTGAAAAGCTTTATTTTGGTACCTGCCATAACCGGGCTCATACCGCTCTGGCTTGTTGAGCTTCCGCTTATTGTGGTTTTGCTTGTTAACACCTCAATGCCTGCCCGAAGCTCCACATTTTTTGCTATACCATATCTGAATAACAGCGATGGGGCTGAGAGTGTACTTGTTTTAAAATCCGTAACAGGCTCATCATTTTCTGAGCTGATACCAGCTTCCGTCTGGAAGTAACCTTTATCCATTAAATAAGGCGATTCACTCTGGTCCGGCCTATCGGTCGATATATCACCAACCTGTGAAAATAAATTTTGTGAAATAAAGATCGCGCAAAAAAGAAAAGTAAATAGTATAGCTTTCATATTTTTGTTATAAGTTGAAATTTAACCTGAATTATGAGTTGTTAAAATCCCCACTGTCAAAGCCAGTTCTTCGACCATTCGTTTTTGAAGGCCGAAGGACTGCCCCTGCACGTGGGGAGAATAAGTAATAATATTTTAATATCTTCAATTTAACTAAGATCTGCACTTACCGAAAATTCCCGATGGGGGTTTGCTTCTGTTAAGCTCACTCAGAACGGGAACGGTATAGTTACCATTCTGACAAGAGAAAGCACAAGTATCACAACACCAAGTATAACATATGTTCTTTGCATAGCTGAGTGTGTCTTAAGCGAAGCTAAACCAAGGAAGAACAATACAACTGTAAACAGCACTGTGCACAGTGTAAAATCATCGCCGTATTTATTTGCGGCGTTGCCTTTGTTCAGCAGAATTTTTGCCGAGTCATTCATATGATCTGATTCATCCATCCTTGCCATAATGCTGTCAAGCGCGGCAGCCTGCTCTTTATCATACTCGCTTACATCTTTCGGGTCATCAGCAAGATCCTTCTGCAGCCCCGGGCTTAGCTTGGTGAAAAAATACGCCGCGTCTTCAACGTCGCCTTTTTCTGTGTTATCCTTCCATTGTGAATATATGATATCATCCTTCATATCATTTACTTCAAATGAATTGAGATCACTTAATGCTTCCAGATAAATTGTGTTGCCGTGGTTGGTTATGGTTACAGACTGTGTGTAGCTGGTCTGCATTTCGCCGCCCCATAACGCGGAGCAGTATGCCGCAAAAGCTCCCAGAATAGTTGTAAGTCCCAGCAAAACTGTAATGATCACTTCAAGCTTTGTAGCTTTTTCGTGCTCGGGTTTATCCGCTGATTGTATTGTCTCTTCTGCCATTTTTAAATATCCCCTCCCGGATTGTTGTTTTCAATCAGCAAATATAATACTAATTTTTTGATTTTTATGTATTTGAAAAATAAATTCCGGAAGAAAACTTATACATAAATACCTGGATACTTTTTGATTTTTTAGCAGATCTTTTTACCTCAATTGGGAACAATTACAACCATTCCCCAAATGTCTGGTAAAGAAGAAATACATTAAAGACTATTATAACAATACTAATTGCCCAGGCTGAATATTTTAAAACAGGTTTGTTAACGAAGTTACCCATTTTATTTTTATCGCTTGTGAAAATTACCAGCGGAACAACAGCAAAGCTCAGCTGAATTGAAAGAATTACCTGGCTGAGTATTAAAAGGCTTGTCGTTCCTTTTTCTCCGTATATAATTGTAACAATCAGTGCGGGAATTACCGCAATAAGCCTTGTGATAAGCCTCCTTAACCAGGGTTTTAAGCGGATATTCAGGAAACCTTCCATTACGATCTGACCCGAGAGTGTTCCTGTAATTGTTGAATTCTGCCCTGATGCAAGCAATGCAATTGCGAATAAAAATCCGGCAGCTCCGGCTCCCAGTACAGGATCAAGAAGCCTGTATGCGTCGGTTATATCGGCAACATCTGAATACGCAGTATTATAAAATGCCGCTGCCGCAACTATAAGGATTGCAGCATTTATAAAAAATGCAAGCAGCAAAGCTGCGGTGGAATCAAACGTTGCATACTTAATTGCAGTCTTCTTTCCTTCTTCCGTGCGTTTATAAGCTCGCGTCTGTACTATGCTTGAGTGGAGGTATAGATTATGAGGCATTACTGTTGCGCCAAGTATACCTATGGCTATGTAAAGCATTGTTGGATCTGTAACAATTTGCCCGGAGGGAATTAACCCTGAGAGCATTGCCGATACTTCGGGACGGGAAACAATGATTTCATATGCAAAGCATGCAAAAATTATTGTTATAAGACCGGCAACAATGCTTTCAATGTACCTGAAACCCTTATACTGAAAAAACAGAATCACAAGTACATCAAGTACGGTTATTACAACACCCACGGCAAGCGGAATGCCAAACAGCAGGTTCAGCGCTATGGCAGAACCTATCACCTCGGCAAGATCGCAGGCGGCGATTGCAATTTCACACAGAACCCATAACGCAATTGATACGGGTTTGGAATAATTATCTCTGCATGCCTGCGCAAGATCCCTTTCGGCGGCAATCCCTAGTTTAAGAGATAAGTGCTGCAGTATCATAGCGAAAATATTCGAGATGAAAATAATCGCAAGAAGCGTGTAACCGAATTTTGCGCCGCCGGCAATATCTGTTGCCCAGTTCCCGGGATCCATGTAGCCGACAGATACCATTAGTCCGGGTCCGGCAAACGCCAGCATCTTTCTCCATAAACTTCCGTTTGCAGGGACTTTGATAGTCGAAAAAACTTCCGGAAGCGAAGGAACCAAAACAGCTCTTTTCCAACCCGTGGAAACGGAATCCTGTTCAACACCCTTAAATAACACCTTTTTCAATTATGTATTTTAATAATACTTAATTCCCCTTCAATTATTGGGCGGGGATTTATGGATTAAAGTGGTATTGAATCGTATCTTAAATCGGGTTCCCTTAGGAAGCAGATAATTAAGAGCTTCAGTTCGGGAATATTTATTTTGTTACATTATTTCCTCGGGATTTCAGAGCCATGCGGGTCTTTTTCAGGGAAACCAAGCTCTTCATCAAGCTCATCAACCATATCTTCGGTCAGCACATGCTCAACTTTTTCAGCTTCGGGGTGAATGTGTTCAAGATCAAGTACATTTTCGCGGGTAACGTAAGTTTCCCATAGCCTGTGAGTACGCACGAGCCTTAAGGCGTATTTTACGCCGTCAGCAGTAAGCAGATAATTTCCGTTTGATCTTTCCATCAGCCCTTTACCAATAAGGGTTTTAACTGCAGCTTCAACCCTGCCGTTTGATATGCCCAGCTCATTTGCGATCTTATCAACAAGTTCCGTCTTACCGGGTTCATCCTTAAAGCGGTATGAAAGCTTTATAACATCCTCTATCAGCACCATCTTGGATGCAGACCTTCTGCGGAAGAGCTTTGTGACAACTCCTTCTTTTGGCGAGAATAAAAATGCCAGCATAAATAACGCTACGGCGACAAGTACTATTGAGGCTCCCGATGCAAAATTAAAGTGATATGAAAGATAAAGTCCAGTGATAGCAGATATTGTACCGAAGGTTGCCGAGAGCAGTAATATTTTTTTCAGATTGTTTGAAAGCAAATAAGCTGTTGCAGGGGGAGTTATGAGCATAGCAATAATTAATATCACACCCACTGACTGCAGCCCCGCTACAATTGACATTGATAGCAGCGTCATCAACATATAATGCACAAGTGTTGTTGATATCCCTATCGTCATAGCCATTGTAGGGTCAAACGATGTAAGCAAAAGCTGTTTATAGAACAGCACTATGCAGAAAATTATTACAACCATTATTATCATTGAAAGTGTGATATCACCGGTTGATACGCCAAGTACATCACCAAAGAGGTACGAAGAAAGATCGATATGCACCTGCTTTAATTGTGAGACCAGCAGTATACCAAGCGCGAACGCGCCGGTAAAAATTATTCCAATTGATGTATCTTCCTTAATTTTGGAATTCCTGTTAACGAACCCGATAAGCAGCACGGTCAGAATACCCGATACAACAGCTCCTATAAAAAGCGCTACTTCACTTTTGCCGGCTACCATAAAGCTTACCACCACGCCCGGCAGAACGGCATGCGCAAGCGCATCACCAATGAGCGACATTCTGCGGAGCATAATGTATGTGCCAATAAGTCCGCAGCTTATACCAATAGTCACCGATGCGATGAGTGCCCGCTGTATGAATTCATACTGAACAGGCTCGAGTAAATATTTTGAAAATATATCCAATATAGTTTATAGTTTACAATTGATAGTTTACAGTTATTTTTTCCTGATGTTTTTTCTGCTTGTTTTAATAATTGATGTTGTTAATTTTATGAGTTCAATGCACTCATTGGTAATTGATTCAAATGATTTCGTCGTTATATAATGCGAATCATGCAATAAGTTCAGCCAATATTCAGTTTCTGATGCTTCTTTTAATGAGATGCTTAATTTATGAATAAAATCATTTTTTGATTCGCCCTGCAGTGCTTCTTTAACGTTTGCACCTATAGAGGTACCGCATCGTAAAATTTGTTTGCTTAGCACATACTCTTTTTTATCTTCCGCTAAATGCCTGTACAATTTAATTATCCGCAACGCAAATGCATAAGATTTTTCTTCAACAATACTTCTGGTTTTCATTTTATCTCCTTGTTAATTTATATTTAGTTAAGAATTAGATTTAAATTATCAAATTTCACTTATCAACTATCACCTGTTCACTATCAACTATAAACTGTCAACTATAAACTATCAACTAACAAGTTCCTCTGTCTTCTGCAGCATTGTCAGCCTTCCGCCGTATGTTTTGTTGATAAGCTCGGGAGTGAAAACCTTTTCTGAATCACCGTAAGCTATTAAAGTCTGGTTTATCAATATTAATTTATCAAAATAATCTTTCACCATACTCAGGTCATGATGTACAACGAGCAGTGTTTTACCCATTTCTTTAAGCTCTTTCATCAGTTTAAAAATTGCGCGCTCTGTTTTGGCGTCGACGCCGACAAATGGCTCATCCAGGAAATATACATCGCTTTCCTGTGCAAGCGCGCGCGCTAAAAAGACGCGCTGCTGCTGCCCGCCTGAGAGCTGCCTTATCTGCCGCCTGGCGTATTTATCCATTTCAACTTTGTTCAATACCTGCTCAACTATTGCCTTATCGCCGGCTTTTGGGAAACCAACGATCGGCAGGTGCGCATAGCGCCCCATCATTACCACATCTTCAACGTTTATCGGGAAATCCCAGTCAAACTGCTCGCGCTGGGGAATGTATGAAATTCGCTTTCTGGATTTATCGATATCCTCACCGAAAATTTTTATCTCGCCCGTATCAAAGGGCAGCAGACCCAGCATGCCTTTGAGCAGGGTAGATTTCCCCGCACCGTTGGGTCCGATGATACCGATCACGCTTCCCGGCTCAATATTCAGGTTCACACCTTTTATCGCCGGTTTTTTGTGATACGATATCGTTAAATTCTTTACTGTTATTACATTCATAATTTAGTGTTACTTCAAAAGCTTATGTTCTATTTTACAGCCCCGGCTCTATTTTAAAGCTTTTACAATTGTGTTTACGTTATGAGTTACCGCGCCAATGTACGTTCCTTCAAACGTGCCTTCATCGCCAACGGAATCAGAATACAGTGTACCGCCGACTGTCGCGCCCGTTTCACTTGAAATTTCTTCAAGCAGCTTTGGGTTAACACTTGTTTCTATAAAAACTGAATTGAGCTTTCTTTCCTTGATAAGATCAATGAGCTTTTTTACGTCTTCTGTCTGCGCCTTGGCTTCGGTTGATATTCCCTGCAGGCCGCGCACTTCAAGTCCGTATGCTTTACCGAAATACCTGAACGCATCATGTGAAGTTATGAGCACGCGTTTATCCTGAGGTATTTTCTGTATCTCGGTCTTTATCCAGCTATCAAGTGAATCAAGTTTTTTTGTGTAGATCTCAAGATTCTTTTTATAATACTCTTCGTTGGCCTTATCTTTTTCTATGAATGCTTTCGCTATGTTTGATGCGTATGTTTTTACATACTGCACGTTGAACCATGCATGCGGGTCAGGGTCACCGAAACCCTTTTCATCGGTCATTGGTGTTAAGCCGTTTGTTACTGCAACAACGGTCTTGTTGCCGCCTGCGTTATGCACCATTTCTTCTATCCAGTGCTCCAGCGCAAACCCGTTTATGAACACAAGGTCACTTTGTGAAACCAGGCGGGGATCGTTGGGTTTGGGTTTGTATGTGTGAGGGTCAAGTCCCACTCCGCAAATGCTGGTTGCATCAACTTTATCACCACCGATATTCTTAACAATATCGTTTATGATCGTAATGGATGATACCGCTTTTATCTTTCCGCTTGAGGTTTTATTATCACTCTTACCGCATCCAAACAAAACCAATGTTACTGCTATTATTGTAAATAAGTTTAATACTCTTTTTAGATCTTTAATCATACTTTTTTTGCCTTTTGCCTTTTTACTTTTGCCTTATAGATCATCCCGCCACAAATATCTGCTCTGCCATAACCTTGCTTAAAAGGTTCTTTTTACCTTCTGCAATAATTACCACAGAGCCGTCAAATTCAATTTTTTCGCTTAAGGTGATTTTTGAATTAAGCTTAATACCAATTTTTGTTAAGTACTGCAGAATTTCAATTGATGAATCCTTAACTTTTGCAATTGTGTACTCCCTGCCGGGCTCTGTATTCAGCAGCAGCTTAAAATGAGTTGGCGCTAAGCTAAGCTCTTTATCCGGTATCGGGTCACCGTGGGGATCGAACTTTGGGTAACCAAGGTACTCTTCGAGTTTATTTATGAACATATCGCTGCAGACGTGTTCAAGCACTTCAGCTTCTTCGTGAACCTCGTCCCACTCATACTGCAGGTGTTCATGCAAAAAAACTTCAAGCAAACGGTGTTTGCGGATGAGGTTGAGCGAAATTTTTCTGCCATTGCCGGTGAGCTCAAAGCCGTGATACGGCTTGTTATGTATCAGCCCTTCTTTGGAAAGCTTATTCACCATTTCACTTACCGATGCCGGTGAAATTGAGAGCGCTGTGGCAAGACTGCCTGTGTTAACCTTGCCGCCTCCTTCTGAAATGTGGTAAATATTCTTTAAATAATCCTCTTTTGAGCGTGTAGTCATGCGTAATTAAATAATTAGGTTAACTTTATTACAAATTTAGGCAAACCTAAATTTAAAGTCAAGGGTGTTTTTAAGTCATCCTATGACTTAAAGTCAACGGATGAGGGGCTTCATCACCCGGCCGTGGTCTTGTGAGCAATAACATTATGAATTAAATTGCCTTAATAACAAATCTAATTTGGAATATGAAAACAATTACAGCAGCTTTATTTCTATGTATGATCATTTTTACTTCCGCTTCGCAGACGCTGAACATAAAACCGTATTCAATGGGCGAAGCTGATAAGGATCACAAATACAGCCTTTCGGCAAATTACCCTAAAATTGATTTCGGCCCCGATGCGCTGATGGGTGTAAGGGGAATCGCCGAAGATATCAACGGCTCTATAATTAAAATGATCAACGGACAGTTTACGCCGTTCAAACAGCAGGCACTTGAAGATACTATGACCTGCTCAGGACGTGAGAGTACGCTTGAAATAAATTATTCTACTATATATAAGGATAACGGTTACCTTTGTTTTATGTTCGAAACATTTTCAGATCCCCGCTGTGCCGCGCACCCCATGACATACCGGACATCATTCAATTACAGCTATACAGGAAAGGGTCTGCTTACAATCAGCGACCTCTTCACACCCGGTTCCGGCTGGCTGGAGTATATTTCTGATTACTGCATAAAGGAACTGAACACCAAAGCAAAAAAAGACGGACTGGAAAACAATGAAGCAAATATTCTTGAAGGTGCGGGACCGAAAGAAGATAATTTCTATACGTTCACCGTTAATGAACACTCGCTTGATATTGTGTTTAATCTGTACAGGGTCGGACCCTATGTGTGGGGATTCCAAAATGTCAGCATTCCATGGAAGGGCCTTGTTAAAATGCTTGACCCAAAGGGACCGGTAGGTTTTTTGGTGAAGTAAAATTTTAACCCTCATTCCCAAACTCCAGTTTGGGAATGGTGTTTAGAAGAAAACCCCCATCAAAGCATATCGCATACCAGTTACCCTGGTCAAATCTTCACTTTTTATAAACCCGAGGTTGTAACTCCCCCCTTCGAGAATGAAGGGGGGACAAAAGCCTGCTTTGTCAGTGAGATCATTATACATGAACAAGGGGCTCACAGCCCCTTGTTCATAATAACTCATTGCGACTCCATGTGATTGATTGATTACATCTCAAAACGGTTCATGTCCCGCTTCTACGCCTCTATCCTTGTATATCTGTTCAAGTACCGGACGCTGTTTTTTCATCACAAGAGCAAACACAAACCCGCCTGCGATAGTTATAGCTCCTACTATAATGATTGTAATTTCCATTCCCAGATACTTTGCAACGTAACCCAAAGCCATAATTACAAGCGCCATTACTCCCCAGTTGAATGATGTATTTACTCCCAATACTCTTCCGCGCTTGGGCTCTTCGGTAAGCATCTGCAGAACAGTATTATTGATACCCATTGCGGCTATGAAAGCGAAATCAACACCCATTGCGAAAATGAATGTGGTTACAATATTTCGTGAAAGGGCAATTCCCGTTATGCTGATACCTGATATAAATGCGCAGATAATGAGGAACCGAAGAATATTTTTCGTCGATTTCCTTCTGCTCATGTAAATTCCCGAGGCGAGTCCGCCAACAGCGCCCGCTAAATACAATACACCAAGCGCCTTCGAGCCGCCCTTCAGGAAATCCGCGTCAATTATGGGGAGCTGGAACGTAACAAATCCGAATACAATACTTATCATTGTTGATATCAGCACCACTGCAAGCAGCGGGCGGTAATGGAAAACATACTTTATTCCCGTAACGAACTGAACTTTTACTGAATCACTTTCGGGATTGGGAAGCTGCCTGGGTTTTTTGAGAAGTATAATTGAAACAAGCGCGATCAGGTTCGCCAATAGCGCTGTTGCAAATGTACCAACGGCGGCGAACGCCGCAAAAAGCAGGCTGAATGTAGATGACGCGGCAACCTGTCCAATTTTAGCATTTGATGCGGCAGCCCCCATAACTCTCGGGAACTCCTGCTTATCGGTAACTATATCTTTAACCAATCCTATCATACTGGGATAGTTGAGCGCGAACACGCTTCCGAGAGAAAATCCCATAAGCAGAATTAACGGAAACGAAAGAAGATCTGTAACAACAAGTATTATTGATACTATCGTCACAAGGGTCAGACCAATATTGCATTTTATAACATTACTTTTTCTGTCATACCTATCAGCCAGCACTCCGCCGTAAATGCTGAAAAGCAGAAATGGGAGGTTCTGCGCGAACCCAATGGTGCCAAGCGCGGCGGGTGAGCCCGTGAGCTTGAAAGTTATCCACGATAGCGAAAAGAATGAAAGATATACGCTGATAAATACATTAATATCAGTTAAAAAATATTTTATAATATTTTTCTTTGTATCAGATGTCATTTGATTAAAATGATTTTCAGAAAGGGCAATATAGCGGTTTTTAGTTTTTGATTAAATAGCGTGCATCAATCCATAATTATGTATAAAGAATATATGATGAACAGCTCCCCTCCTTTACCAAGGAGGGGAAGTCCCGCTTCAGCGGGACGGGGTGGTATCATATAATTGGCAGTATCAATAAAACAAGGGGCTCACAGCCCCTTGTCATAAATATTTCATAATCTTCCTTCCCAAACTGGAGTTTGGGAAGGAGATGTGGGGTTTGACCCCTTTGTTCATAACAAATTCTTTTGCTTCGTATCGTGAAGTATGAAATCTACTTTAATTGTGATACTATATCATCACTCATAGGTTTAACTGCGCTGGAGTAATACTTCACCAAATTGCCCTCTTCATCTATCAGGTATTTGTTGAAATTCCATTTAGGCTGCTGGTCATTCCACCCGTTCAGATCTTTGCTTGTCAGCCATTTGTACAAAGGAGCCATATCATCACCCAGTACTGAAATTTTTTCGAACATGGGGAATGTCACGCTGTACTTCGATTTGCAGAACTCTTTAATTTCTTCGTTGGTACCGGGCTCCTGTCCCCCGAAGTTATTCGCGGGGAAACCGAGTATTATGAGTTTATCCTTATAAGCCTGGTACAGCTTTTCAAGGTCTTCGTACTGGGGAGTGTAACCGCATTCAGATGCAGTATTCACTATCAGCACTTTT
>JAUQWQ010000152.1 GCA_030835085.1 Ignavibacteria bacterium | reverse complement strand
TCTGCCTCCTGCGCGCGTACTGTTCTTTTGCAAGCAGTAATGCCATTTCAGCCGAAGCTGCGTGAACTATACCAACGTGTACATGCTGGTCGCCGCGCTTTTTCTGGTGGAATACCTCATAGGTTTCCCACTGCTCAAGTTGATCAAGTACATTTTTCCCGTCTTCATTTGCGGGCAGGTCGAGCCGGTTTATTCTTGGATCTATTGATTTTTTCATATTGCAAATTTCAAATTACAGATTTCAGATTACTTATTATTGTAATTTTTTAAATATTGGATAAAACCAAATAATTGTTTAGAAAGGGAAGATACTTTTTCGTATAAAAAGGAATACCTGTCTTTTTCAATAAATTCTATCCTTACCAGTAAATTTAGCATATTTCTGACTTCGCCTGTTGAACCCTTTGAATACCTTAAAAACTTTATGAAATCCTTCTTATTATCGTATTCAAAACCTTCGGCAATATTATTTGATATTGAAACAGCTGCTCTCGTTATTTGATCCTTTAATCCGTAATCTTTTGATAATTTTCCTTGTGAAGTTAATTCATAAACATAAACAGATATGTCTAATGCATTTTTGTAAACTTCTAAATCTTCAAATCTTTGTATCTTTGCCATTTAATTTTATAAGTTATTTTTTAAATTTGCAATTTGTAATTTGAAATATGTAATCTGAATTTAAGCTAATGGAATAGTATATCTGGATTCAGCTTTCAAAAGCGCCCTTCTTACCCAAGCGCCCTTTTCTTCAGCCCACCTTCTCACCTGGAGGCGTTCTTTGTTGCAGGGGCCATCACCATTAATAACACGTTTGAATTCCTCCCAGTCAGGTTCAGTATATTCCCATACACCTGTTGTTTCATTTTTCTTAAGGTTTGGGTCAGGGATAGTTAAACCCAGATCCCAAATTTTAGGTACATATTCATCAAGGAATCTGTAACGCATATCATCATTAGTGGCCATCTTGACTTTCCATTTCATCAGGACTTCTGTATGCTGTGAAACTTTATCCGGCGGTCCGTGGAAATGCATAATAGGTGTCCACCATCTGTTAAGTGCATCCTGTACCATTTCGCGCTGCTGCGCGGTGCCTGTAGCCAGGAAAACAACATTATCATGTCCGTATTTTAAATGGAAAGATTCCTCGCTGCAAATTCTTTCAAGCGCGCGGCAATAGGGACCGTAGGAACCCTTTGAATTTGTAACCTGGTTAATTATCGCGCCCGCATCAATAAGCCATGCAATGATCGCTGTATCAGCCCATGTCATAGCGGGGTAGTTAAATACATTTGAGTATTTCGATTTCCCATTTATCAGGTCATTTATCATATCCTCGCGGGTTTTGCCGAGCGTTTCCGCTGCGCTGTACAGCAGCTGCGCATGTCCAACTTCATCCTGAACTTTTGCCATCAGTGCAAGCTTTCTCCTGAAACCCGGAGCGCGTGTTATCCATGTGCCTTCCGGCAGTGCGCCGATAATTTCACTGTGTGCATGCTGCTCTATCATTCTGATAAGCTGCTTGCGGTACGCCGCAGGCATCCAGTCTTTAGGCTCAATTTTTTCGCCGCGTGTTATTCTTGCCTCAAACTCCGCAAGCTTAATGGGGTCTTCACCCTCTGTAAGGCTTTTAGCCTTATCTTTTGTGTCGATTTGTGCGTTTCCGTACATAGTTTTATTATTTTAGACATCAGATGACTTGAAGCTCGACTGCTCCTGCAGTACATTAGATGACTGGTTTATAATTTAAGCTGTTGCCTTGACTCTAAGCCCCGTAGTTATGAACCGGAACAAATGCTCAGCAATTTCATCGGGGGTCATGTTGCCCTTTGGACTGTACCACTCGGTTATCCAGTTTACCGCTGAAAGTATTGTAAGCACGGCGAATTTTTTATCCGGCGCATCGAATACATTTTCATTTTCACCGTTAATGAGTATCTGCATGAAGCCTTCTTCATACTTGTTGCGGAGCTTAACGAATTCCGCTAGTTTGCCCGCAGGAAGCCTGCGCCACTCACGCAGAAAAACCGTCGATGAATCAAGATCGCCTGTAACAATTTTAACGTGATTTTTAATTGCCGTGGCAAGTTTTTCTTCCGCGTTAAAGTACACATCGTTTACTTCGTCAATTGCTCTTATCAGCTCAGCAGCCATGCGGAAACATATTGTTTCGAGAATTTCATCTTTGCTCTTTATGTGGCTGTACAGACTCGCGGCCTCAATACCAAGCGCAGCGGCAATATCTCTCATAGAGGCCGCTTCAAAGCCTTTCTGCCTGAAAAGCTTCGCCGAAGTGCTGATAATCTGTTCTTTACGTGAAATAGTGTCCATTTTATTCGAAAAATCAACATTTGTGGGAATTACTAACGTTTGTTAGGCAAATATATAAATTCAGATTTTAATATGCAAATGGTTTTTTAAATGAAATTTATTGTAATTTAATAATTGATTATATTTTAAATATGAAATTAATTCTATTAATATTATTGAACTTCACAATATATACTCAAACTATTGATCTGAATGGATATTGGGAATTAGTTGACTATAATGATGGTAAAGTCCAGTATAAGGTTACCTACGGAAGCACAGGTGCATATTCACAGGGATTATTTTTTACTGATTCTACTGTTCGGTTTTTAGACAATATT
>JAUQWQ010000017.1 GCA_030835085.1 Ignavibacteria bacterium | reverse complement strand
ACATCGCCGCTGATGATCATAAAACGGTCGCTGATAAGCTCATATCCGCAGTAAACAGCTCCCGCAGTTCCATAATCGGCATCCGGCTTTACATATTGTATTTTTACCCCGAATTTCTTGCCGTCTTTAAAGTAATCTCTTATTACCTCAGCCTGGTGATAAAGTATAAGTACAAGATCAGTTATCCTGTGTTTCTTTAGAAGCTCAATAATATGTTCAATTATCGGTTTGTTTAAAAGCGGTGTCATGGGTTTCGGAATACTTGCCGTAAGCGGCCTTAACCTCGTTCCGAACCCTCCTGCCATTACTACTGCCTGCATATTATTTTCTCTTTAACCTCAACTCTAATCCGCTGCCTGTTTAGTGCGAAGCATTTGGATCAGAACATTATTTGTTTTCTTTCT
The DNA here is from genome assembly GCA_030835085.1 of Ignavibacteria bacterium. Lineage (GTDB taxonomy): Bacteria > Bacteroidota > Ignavibacteria > Tepidaquicellales > OLB5 > OLB5. Next base: position 2,140 of record JAUQWQ010000017.1, on the reverse strand, counting down.
TCTTATCGAATTCAAAATTTACATCGGGAGCCTTATCTGTCCCAGGAGCGGATTTGAAATACTGTTTTTCCCTGAACCCAAAAATCTTTGCGGTTATTAAGATCGGGAACCTCCGGATAGTTGTGTTATAATCCTGTACAGCTTCATTGAACTTTTTTCTTTCAACCGAGATCCGGTTTTCCGTGCCTTCGAGCTGTGACTGCAGGGTAAGGAAATTCTCGTTTGCCTTTAACTGAGGATAGTTTTCTGCAACTACCAGCAATCTTGAAAGTGCTCCGGAGAGCTTATCCTGCGCATCCTGAAACTGTTTGAATTTCTCTTCGTCGGAAAGGTCATCTGTCGAAAGCTTTATCTGCCCGACCCTTGAACGGAGTTCTGTGACCTCTGTCAGCACCCCTTTTTCGAAATCAGCATATCCCTGCACTGTTTTCACCAAATTTGGGATAAGATCTGCTCTCCGCTGGTACTGGTTTTCTACCTGTGCCCATGCCTGGTTCACTTTTTCATCAAGCTCCACAAGTGAATTGTAACCGCATCCCGAAAAAACTGTCAGAAGCAGAGACAGAAGCGCAATATTAACTATGTTCTTAAATTTTCGCATAAATTGAGTATTATTTCAGGAAAATTACTAAAGATAGTTAAGAAATACAATTTGAAAAGAATAGAGAAGAAAAAGAGCTACAAAAGGGAAAACCGGGAAATTGATGTTTCTTTATCTGGCTATTTCGGACTCGCTATTGGCTTTGTAATATGCCTTGCTTTCTGCGCTGGTATATATTACCGATGCTGCAAAAAGTATCAGGAAAACGAGTACTTTAAGGAATTCGTACTTGAAGTGGCGTAACAGATCCATCAGGTTATTGTTTACTATAAGACTTGAGGGGCTTTCCAAAGAAACGCTCTTGATTTGCTGCATAACTGGTATTATGAATTTCTCGTTTTATTTGATTATTGAAATCAAAAATCAACAAAAAGATTGAAATAATTATTACTGGTGCATTAAGATACTGCTAAAAAAAGAGGACATTTGTTAAGGGCTCTTAATATTAGAACAAATATAAGGAAAAGTGTGACATTATGAAATAAAAAAGTCCGAATATGAACTTTCTGCGTGAGCAGAGAATAAAGCTATATTACCTTGTCCCGTACTGGATTATTTTCACTTTTTCTTCGGTAATGAGTGCGCTTCCTATCATTCCTGTTTCTTCAAATAAATCCTTAAGCCTCTCGATGTTCTCTTCAGTATCGGTGATTTCAATAACAACCGGCAGGTCGCTTGAAAGCTCAAGCAGGTCACTTGAGTTAATAATGCTGGCTTTGCCAAAACCCGTTATTCCCCTAAGTACTGTAATGCCGGCGTATTCGTTTTCCCTCAGGTAGTTTGCTAAATAGCGGTAAAGGTTTTTCCCCTCATATTTATCACTTTCTCCGATAAATATTCTGAGCAGTGAACCGGTGGATTCTTTATGCATGATCTTTAATCCTGCAATGTACAGGACCCCTTAAATTTGCCGCAAAAAATTAAAAATCATTTATTATGACATCACCACTAAATATTTTAGCGTAGAACTAATGTGGCGCTTACGCAATAATACAAAGTACTGATCGGATTTTCTATGTAAACCCGCTTTCAAGCACTTATTGTCCGTGGATATATGTCTTATTTCCGTGTGACATATGTCATTTGAATGGCAGGAGGTGAACAATATTTTTGTAGAGAAAGGAGGACTTCAATATGTACTTTCTGGAAAAGATAAACAACTGGTCCGATAAACACCACCCGTTGTGGCTGGATATTTTCAGGGTCCTGCTGGGCGTGATCCTGGTTTGGAAAGCACTGTATTTTATCGGCAACCGCCAGGCTGCTGCGGAAATTGTACAGCAATACGGCTTTGGATTCTACACAATGACTGCTGCACACCTAATAATAGGCATTCACCTTGTAGGCGGATTATTGATAATTGCAGGTTTGCTCACCAGGTTTGCAGTCCTGATACAGGTTCCGATCCTGCTGGCTAACCTTATCTTCATAGTTATTCCAAACGGATTCATGTCACTTGGCTCAGAAGCAGAGCTTACCATAATAGTATTGGCACTATTGATGCTCTTCCTGTTCGAAGGTTCCGGACATTACTCGCTT
>JAUQWQ010000151.1 GCA_030835085.1 Ignavibacteria bacterium | reverse complement strand
TCAAGCCATGGAAGTTGGGGGTACCCGAAGTCGCCTTTAAAAAGCGCCGAAGGTAAAACCAGTGACTGGGGCTAAGTCGTAACAAGGTAGCCGTACCGGAAGGTGCGGCTGGATCACCTCCTTTCTAAAGAGATTCGATTTGATGAAACCAAGTTGAAATACGCACACATTTAATTTTTATATAGGTCTTTCTATGAACAAGGGCTAAACCCCTTGTTCTTGAAGACTGAATATTTTTTATGAATATTCAACCATGCAAGCAGGGCCTATAGCTCAGATGGTTAGAGCGCACGCCTGATAAGCGTGAGGTCAATGGTTCAACTCCATTTAGGCCCACGTTTTATTAAAGCGTCACCCAATTACGTGCATACAGATCCTGATTATACCAGGAGAGTACGTGGCGCCGCAGGCGCCAAGGTCAATGAATCAATTCAATTTGACCCGCGTTTTTAAACAATTTAATTATTGGGGCCATAGCTCAACTGGGAGAGCACCTGCCTTGCAAGCAGGAGGTTATCGGTTCGATCCCGATTGGCTCCACTAGATTAAATTCAGATCGAAAAAAGTTTTTTGCGTTTTAAATGGAGTAACAGGATTCATTTTCTTTTACTTCGCGATAATCCGAAATACAATGAGTATGAGGATAGATTGTTGTTCTTTTAACAAGGTAAGTTTTTCCGTAGATAAACAAGTTTATCGATGCGACATTGGATTAACAAATCCGATAGTTCTATCTGTATCGATAAAGATTTTTGGTAAAAGTTACTAAGGGCACACGGTGGATGCCTTGGCACTGGTAGGCGATGAAGGACGTGGTTACCTGCGATAAGCCTCGGATAGATGGAAGCAATCTTAGACCCGGGGATTTCCGAATGGGGCAACCCAATGCGAGTAATGTCGTATTACTATGCACTGAATACATAGGTGCATCAGAGCAAACTCAGGGAACTGAAACATCTAAGTACCTGATGGAAAATAAAACAATAGTGATTTCCGTAGTAGCGGCGAGCGAAATGGAAACAGTCTAAACCTTGTGGTGTGTTAAAGACTCGAATCGTTGCATCACAGGTGTTGTGGGACTTTCAGATCAATTTCGAGTAGATCAAAGAGTACACTGATTCGTTAGCTGAATCGTTTTGGAAAATACAGCCATAGAGAGTGATAGCCTCGTAAGCGAAAACGATAGGCTCTTGAAAGTATCCCAAGTACCACGGACTAAGTGAAATTCTGTGGGAATCCGCGAGAACCATCTCGTAAGACTAAATACTAACCAGTGACCGATAGTGAACAAGTACCGTGAGGGAAAGGTGAAAAGTACTCCTGACAGGAGGGTGAAATAGTACCTGAAACCGTGTGCTTACAAACGGTAGGAGCCACCTATGAAGAGCTTGCTCTTCAAAGGGGTGACTGCGTGCCTTTTGCTTAATGAACCAACGAGTTGCTCGTATCATGCCAGGGTAAATACTTAAGGTATGCACCCGCAGCGAAAGCAAGTCCTAAATGGGCGTTTAGTATGATGCGGCAGACGCGAAACTGTGTGATCTAGTCATGGCCAGGATGAAGCAAGGGTAACACCTTGTGGAGGTCCGAACCGGTGCGGGTTGAAAACTGCTCGGATGAGCTGTGACTAGGAGCGAAAGACCAATCAA
>JAUQWQ010000150.1 GCA_030835085.1 Ignavibacteria bacterium | reverse complement strand
ATTGTTCTGCCGTAATCAAATCCTTTTGATACACCGAATGCTTCATCGGCATAAGTTGATGTTGCGTAGATGGGTATGTTCACAGCACCGGTTGTTGGATCAGGGTTGTTGCCAGCATGAATTGCTTTAGTCGAAAATTTCATATTGTTTTTGATCTCTCGCAAAGACGCAAAGGACGCAAAGTTATTTTTCGGAAACTCTACGGATTTTGCATCCCTGATAATGTTTTAAAATTATTATAAATTGAAATTCTTTTCTCTTGGATTATCTGTTAATATAAAAATATACTAAACTCATAGCGACTTTGCGTCTTTGCGGGCAAGATTCTATAGAAAGTACGCAGCCAATCACACAAAATCCAGTACATCATACCTGGTTAAAATACCTATCAGCCTGCCGTACTGACTTACAAGTATTGCCGGTGATTCCTTTAAATATTGAATACCATGCCTGATATCTTCTGATTCATCAATAACCGGATACGGTTTTCCCATTACTTCAGATACTTTCTTATCAATTGTTGCCGGGTCATCAATTATCATGCTCATCAGGTCAGCTTCTGTTAAAGCACCCACTGAGCGGTTTTCATCAAGCACCGGTATTTGAGAAACATTGTACTGCTCAAGTCGTGCCAATGCTTCGCCTATGGTTTCATTTGGCGCGGCTGATATCATATTCGGCAGGCCGCCTGAGAGCTTCGTCTGAAATACAACGCCAATGGTTGTTTTATCCTTTTCAAGCAGGCGTTTTTCCCGCATCCATTCATCAGAGTGATGTTTGCTTAGATACCTTTCACCGGTATCACATACAACAAAAACAACAACAGCATTTTCATCAAGATCTTTAGCAACCCTTAATGCTGCTGCAAGATTTGTACCGGTACTGCCGCCGCTGAAAATACCTTCTTCCCTGCCTAAACGGCGTGAGAGGTGGAATGAATCTTTATCGGTAATATTTATAATTTCATCAATGTATTTGAAATGAACATTCTCAGGCAGCATATCCTGACCAATGCCTTCAACAAGGTATGGCGTACCTTCTGTCATAATGCCTGATTCCTTATATGTTTTGAATATCGAACCGTATGGATCAGCAGCAATTATCTTAATATTCGGATTTTTTTCCTTTAAAAATCTTCCTGTGCCGCTCACAGTACCTCCTGTTCCGAGACTACCCACAAAGTGAGTTATTCTGCCATGTGTCTGTTCCCATAATTCAGGACCCGTTGTATGATAATGAGCATCGGGATTGGAAGGATTATTATACTGGTAAATAAAAAGTGAGTTCGGTGTATCTGCATTTATTCTTTTTGCAACACTAACATAATGTTCAGGGGTATCATGTTTTGCCGTCATAGGGCATATCACAACATCGGCGCCAAGCGCCTGCAGGTAACGGCGTTTTTCAACTGATACTTTCTCCGTCATAGTAAATATACATTTATAGCCTTTAACCGCTGATGTGAGCGCAAGACCTATACCTGTATTACCGCTGGTCGCTTCAATTATGGTTCCGCCTGGCTTTAACAAGCCGCGTTTTTCAGCGTCCTCTATCATCGCAAGGCCGATCCTATCCTTAACACTTCCGCCCGGATTCATTGATTCCATTTTCGCAAACACAGTTGCTTTTATATCTTTGGTCATATGATTCAGCTTAACCAAAGGGGTTTTCCCGAAGAGTTCAAGAATACTGTTTACTACTTTCATTTTAAAATATCACTTTCATTACAAAGTTTTTCAAGATCAGTTATTTTCTTTTGCAGCTATGCCTTTTTTATCCTGGTCGCCGCTGTAAATATCAGGAAACCATAATTCCATACACCTCGCAGGTGCGTGGAATTTTATAAATCCAAATTGGGAATACAATCCCTGCGCATCGCGCGTTAAAAGCAGCCACCTTCTGAAACCCTGAAGTTCAGGGTGGTGAAGTATAAATGCCATCAAGTTTTTTGAGAGCCCTTTGCCGCGGTGAGGCTCGAGTACAAACACATCACCTAAGTATCCGAACGTTGCCTTATCTGTAACAACTCTTGCAAAACCAACCTGTTTATCATCTTTATATATCCCAAAACACACTGAATTTTCAATAGAACACTTTAAAACATCTGTTGAAATTCCCTGAGCCCAGTAGGATTCATTTGAAAGATAATTATGAATTACATCAAACTGTAATTTTTCTTTATCAGTTGAAAATAAATATCCGTCTATGGTTTCTTCGAACAGCATTCAAAAAATTAAATTGGGGACTAAAGTCCCGAAAGAATTAAACATTTTTTTCCACGCTCTAAAGAGCGTGGCTACTCTGGTTAAAAATCACAGCGGTCTCATTAACGGGAAGAACAATACATCCCTGATAGTTGCTGAATTTGTGAGCAGCATTACAAGCCTGTCAACACCAAGTCCAACGCCAGTTGTAGGCGGCATACCTACTTCAATTGCCCGCAAAAAGTCTTCATCCAGCGGGTGGGTTTCTTCTTCGCCGCCTCTGCCGCGCTCAACCTGTTCTTCAAGCAGGCTGCGCTGCAATATCGGGTCATTAAGCTCTGTGTATGAATTGCCAAGCTCCCATTTGTTTATATAAGGCTCAAACCTTTCAACAAATATCACAGATTCCGGGTCTTTCTTCATTTCTTCAAGCTGCTGCATTGAGTACTCGCGCAGCGGCTTGCAAAGCGGTGTTGTATCTATAGGGTGATCAAGAACAAAAGTCGGCTGTTCAAGGCTCTCTTCACAGGTAGCTTCAAACAGCGCTGCAATTACAAGTCCTTTACTGTGTGTAATTTTCGGGTCGAGATCAATTTCTTTATCTTTCATGAACTGAATGATATCAGCCTTCTTCATGTTAAGCACATCAATTCCGTTCTTTTCTGCAATGGCATCAACCATCTTAAGGCGCCTCCACGGGCGTTTAAAATCAATTTCTGTACCCTGATAATCCAACTTAGTAGTACTATTAACAGCAAGGCATGCTTTCTCAACAACTTCCTCAAAAAGATTCATGCTGTCGTTGTAGTCGCCATAAGCCTGGTACCATTCAACCTGTGTGAATTCAGGGTTATGTGTTCTGTCAATTCCTTCATTGCGGAAATCTTTTACAAACTCGTACACGCGGTTGAATCCGCCTACTATAAGCCTTTTTAAGTAAAGTTCATTTGAAATTCTCAGGTAAAGCGGAATATTCAGCGCGTTGTGCTGTGTAATAAACGGCCTTGCATTAGCACCCCCGTAAATTGATTGCAGCGTTGGAGTTTCTACTTCAAAGAAGTTGTATCCCTCCAGTGTACGCTTTATAGCGTGAATAATTTTTGTACGTTTTATAAATGTTTCCTTTACATGATCGTTTACGATAAGATCAATATATCTCTGCCTGTAACGCAATTCAACATCAGCAAACGCATCGTGAATAATTTTTTCGCCTGTTTCAGTGGTCTCTTCCTTAACAACAGGCAGGGGCTGAATTGTCTTGGTCAGTAATTCAAATGATGTCGCATGAACAGATACTTCGCCCATCTTTGTTCTGAAAACAAATCCGTTAACGCCAACTATATCGCCGATATCCAGAAGTTTAAACAGTTTATAGAGCTGTTCACCAACATCATTCTGCCTGATGTATATTTGTATCTTGCCTGTTTCATCCTTGATCTGGAAAAAGCTTGCTTTACCCATCTTGCGGATAGCCATAATTCTGCCCGCCACTGAAACAAGCTTTTGTTTGTGCTCCTCAGCTTCGGCCTCATCAACGGGATCTTTGAATGTGTTTAATATTCCGGCGGAATTTGCCGTAACATCAAACCTGTGCGGATATGGATTTACCCCGAGCTTTTTTATTTCTTCAAGCGCTGATATGCGCTGTTTTACCAGATCGTTAATTTCCTGCAAAAAAATTCTCCTGTTGGTTATGTTAAAATCTAAATTTAAATTTAAGCTAAATACAAAAGGACACAATTGAATGAAACCCCTCAGAGCTTAATTGTGTCCTGGAAATTCTGGCAGCTGCTATCCATAGTAACTGCTTTAAAAAATATGTGAACTTAATTAATCTTCCCTGTTATCAGATATCTGTTCAGAAATATTTTCAAGTTCTTTGGAAATACTTTCAAGAACATCGGAGCCTGAAGATGGCTGCTGAACAGCTGCAGCTTTTTTGAGCTTATTTTTCTCTTTTTTCTTCTTCTTGCCGCCCTTCTTGCCTTTTTTCTCTTTCTTAACCGGTTCACCTTCAGGAACTTCTGGCGGCGGTTTTCTGAATACGGCGGGTTTAGGCGTAGCAAGTTTTTTGGCTTCAATGAATTCTTCCGGTGTCAGGTATCTCCACTCACCCGGTTTTAATCCGTCCAGGCCAATCCTGGCATATTCAACCCTTTTTAATCTCTGTACAATATAACCAAGCGCTTCGAGCATTCTTCTTACCTGGCGGTTCCTGCCTTCATGAATTGATATCCAGATGTTCTGCTCGCCGGTATTGGGTATTATCCTTACCTTAGCCCTTGAAGTAGGACGGCCGTCTATCATAACTCCTTCGCGAAGTTTTTTGGTATCGTTCTCTTCCATGGGTTTATCAAGCTTGGCAAAATATGTTTTAAATATCTTATGCCTTGGATGCATCATCATGTTGGAAAACTCACCATCATTGGTAAGCAGCAGTACGCCGTCGGTATCGTAGTCAAGCCTGCCAATAGGGTACAGGCGGGTGTTAAGACCTATAAGATCCATCACGGTCGGTCTGCCTTTATCATCGTGAGTGGTAGTTACATAACCTCTTGGTTTAAAAAGTACAACGTAGATAAATTCTGACTGCGGCTTTATCTTCTCGCCGTCAACTTTTACTACATCCTTTTCCGGGTTCACTTTTGTGCCCGGTTCTGTAACAGTCTGCATGTTTACTGTAACCCTTCCTGTAAAAATTAATTCATCTGCTTTTCTTCTTGCGGTTACTCCCGCATTCGAAATAAATTTGTTTAGTCTTGTAAGTTTTGTTTCGTTTGAATCATTCTCTTCTTCGAAATATTCTTCTTCAGGGTCCTGCTTTCCCCATGTTTTTTTTTCGGGGTTCACATATTCAGGTACGTCATCAGATCTTTTAAAGGTTCTTTTTTTAATTACTTTCTTCATCTTTGATACTTTCTATACCTTCAGATCCTGTATTTATTTCCATTTCACTTTCTTCGCCAACAATTTCAGCTACACCATCATTTTCATCCTCCGGGTTAAGCTCATGTATCACTGCGCTTTCGGTATTCTGAGTATCCACTTCAGAAATAAGATGAGCAGCGGCGTTGCCGCCTGTTACAAGCTTTTCGCGGATATGGTTTATCTCTTCGTAGAAATCTATATCTGATTGTGAAACACCATCCGGCGGACCCGCCTTGATAATTTCTTCAATAGCCTTAAGATGCGGAAGATCCGCTATATCATTTATCCCTAGATACTCAAGCAGGTTATCGGTCGTTCCGTATAACATGGGTCTGCCCACAACTTCAGCGCGCCCCTTAATTGTTATCAGGTCTTTTTCAAGCAATGAACCGATAATATAATCTACGTTAACACCCCTTACAGCTTCAATTTCACCCTTGGTGATAGGCTGGGTATATGCTATTATCGCCAGCGTTTCCAGGGCAGATTGTGATAAACGGCGTTTTAATTTTTCTTTGTTAAGTTTTGCAAGCCAGGGTGCGAACTCACGTTTGGTTGCGAAGCGGTATGCGCCAGCAACCTGGATAATATTGAAAGAAAAATCGCCGGAGTTATATTTTTCAATAAGCTCGTTGGCAGCTTTTTCAATATTACGGATATCCGCGGTTACGCCCGTTTCGGATTTTTCCTGGTTGATGATATCTTTCATCTGTTTCAGCGTTAGGGGTCTATCTGATGAAAAGATCAAAACTTCAACAATTTTTTTTATGCCGTCAAAATTCATTTATGGTATATAAAATTATAAAATACTTTGATTTACAAAATTAAAAACGAGATACCACGCTCGTAAAGCCTGTATTAATTTAGTAGATTACGAATATAATAAAGCTTTTTTGGTAAATAAAGAGCAAAACGCAAAAAATTAATTAAAACTTGAAGTTTCTATTATACCCTCCTCGGGCATTTCTGCTATCTTAAACACAACAAAATCCGTTAACGATTCATTGATTTTTAAGCCAATTATGCCGTTTTTAGCCATTTCAAGAATAGCTATGAAAGTAACAACTATTCTTATCTTTTCCATGCCTATTATCATGCTGAGAAAAGATACATATTCATTTTGTGTGCAGAGTGTATTTACAAGCTCGATCTGCTCATCAATTGAAACATTCATCCTTGTGATATTGTGAACAACTTCCTTGGGCTGATGCTCCATGGCATATTTATATGCCTTTATCAGATTATAAAGTGTTAAATTCTGTATAGTTACATCTTCTTCAGCTTCTTCGTCGATCCTGTAATCAGCATCAAAATCGCTGCGGTAAAATACCTTGCGGTGCTCTTCTTCAAGATTTGCGAACTCCTGCGAAGCATCTTTGAAACGTTTATATTCAAGCAGCCTTTTTACAAGCTCATACCTGGGATCTTCTTCTTCTTCGGTGATCTCATCAGGTTTATACAGCATCATTTTCGCCTTTATCTGTATGAGCGTTGCAGCCATAAGGATAAATTCGCTTGCAAGCTCAAGATCAAGCACCTGGATATAATTCACATATTCGCAGAATTCATTGGTAATTTTTGATATGGGAATATTATGTATATCAAGCTCATCCCGCTGGATAAAGAAAAGCAGCAGGTCTAAGGGACCTTCGAATTCATTGAGCTTTATTCTGTACATAATGAACTAATATAAAGGTATCTTTTTAGAATTTAAATGCAGTAAGGATGATAACAGTGTAGCATAAATACAAAACAAGGGGCTACAGCCCCTTGTTCATAAATAATAATAATATCCTCTTACATAATTTACTTCCCTAAAATAAACCTGAAGCCGGCATATATTTCCCTGCCTTTGGTCGGTCCCCAGATGAATGAGGTATCAAAATACTGACCGAAAGGATCATCTGCCGCGATGATCGGGTTATCCTGCTTAAAGTTCAATAGATTTTCAACTCCCGCGTAAATTTCAAAAAATTTAAAATTCTTACTGATCTGTGTATTGAGCAGTGTATATGGTTCAGATTCTGACGGTCTCTGGTATTCAACCGGATTTGATGCCGTTGAAGGCAAACGCTGTTTGCCGAACCAGTTGAGCCCCGCGCTGAATAACCACTCCTTATTAGTTGTAATGTATGATATAGTTGAAAGGAATCTGTGTTTAGATACAAATGGCTGCTCATACCTTACGCCGTTGTTATCATATTTAAGATCTATGAATTTATACGCAAGCTTAATATCAACATTGCGAAGCAGTGTTAAGCTTAGCTCTGTTTGCATAACGTTGCTGAAAGCTTTCCCGTTAAGGTTAGCGAAAATTACCTCGCGGGGATTTGAATCATAATCAGGTATGATCTTATTGCTGAACTCAGTCCTGTAGAAATCAACATTCACGCTGCCTGAATAATCAGCCCCGCCGAAATAGAACAGAACATCAGCACCATAGTTTAAGGTCTTCTCAGGTTCAAGAGTTCCTGATACAACTACATTCCTTGAGCTTGCTAGTAAATTTGAATATTCACTAAAGAGGTTCAGTGTTCTGAATCCGGTACCAATTGATGCCCTGAAAACAATAGTCTTTACGGGCTGGTAGCGGAAAAGCGCGCGCGGCGTTACAACAAGTCCGTGTTCGTTATGATTATCAAACCTGATACCGGTCATAAGCGATGCTTTATCTTCAAGAAAGCTGATTGAATTTTCAGCAAATACACCCGGAATAGCTTCGGTCTTTATATAATTTCCCGCATACGTTTTTGAAGTTGTATCGTTGAATTTTATCATCTCATCAATTTTCTGATACTTGTAACTCAACCCTGTTTTAAGGTAACTCCTGGGCAGAATTTCAAATTCATAGAATCCCATAGCTGAAAAGCTTGTCTGTTTGGCATCGTATCCTGTATTGCCATACTGCGAAACCTGGTCATAATAGCTTGAAGTAAGATACATCTTCACACCGCTGGTTTCCGTGAACTGTTTGCTCATCCTCGAGTATCCTTCAACGGAATTTATCTTCACGTTCTGTTCATACAATTGATGACCTGTATTATGTGTACTTGTATGTGATGGGTCATTTGTCTGCCCGCCATCGCGCTTTTCGTTCCAGTACCTGCCGGCTATGTTGAATTCAGTTTGATTTTCCTTATCGCTTAAGTTCCACTTATTATACAGCACATATCGTGTAATAAGCGGGTTATCAAGGAAACTATCGGCGTTATCATCCATCACGTTTGATTTCTGAACAGTCTGCAGTGTTAACATATTGCTCCAGTTTTTAGATACCTTGTTTCCGAAATTCAGGTTGAACTGCTTTTCAAGCATACTGTTCATAAATCCGTTCACCATAAGCCTATCGGAATTATTGTAATCCTTGAGTATCACATTCATAATACCGCTGATGGATTCGTATCCCTGTATAACAGAATTCGAACCCTTTGATATTGTTATCTTATCAATTTGCGTACCCGCTATGCTTGAAATTCCGTATTTAACGTTCAATCCTGACATGAGCGGCATGTTATCAACCAGCAGCTGAGTGTAAGCGCCTTCAAGTCCTAATATTTTAAGCTCCTTTGCATCGGTAATAATATCAGTCACAGCTACTTCCACGGAAGAATTCCTGCCAAAGCATCCTGCAAGGTCACAGCATGCTTCCTTAACAAGTTCCTGTGAAGTTATAACTTCGGTCTTTGCCGTGTAATTACCAAAGTGAGTTGATTTCTTGTCATCTTCAACATTAATGGTACTTGTTGTCATATTGGGCATCAATACAACTTCTACTGCCTGCTTATCAGCCGCATCAATTGTATCGGTCTTATAACCTGCGTATGAAACCACAAGTCTTTTATCGGTAATGCCGGTTAAAGCAAGTTCAAACTTGCCTTTTTCATCTGTAATTGTTCCTTTGGTAGTATTTATCCATTTCACAACGGCGGCGTCAAGAAGCTGCTTTTTGCCTTCATCATCACCGAAAACATATCCGGTAATGCTTTGCGAAAAAATACTCCCTGAGAAAAGAAAGATGAATATTATTAAATATTCTTTTATGATCTTCATTTTAAACTTTTATTTATTTCGAAAATTGCTGAATGTATGCTTCGGGATCCTTATCAAACTTACCCTTGCATCCGTTACCGCAGAAATAATACTTAACTCCGTTATGTGTTGTATTTATATTATGATTTGCATCATCTTCATTGCATGGCATACATTTTACGTGTTCACTGTATTTGGCCGGATCTTTTTTATATGCCATTGCGCAGCCATCGTTGCAGAATTTTACATCTTTATCAATATACCTGAAAGAAACATGTTCACCTGTTATTTCATCACCTGTTACGGGACATTTTAGTGTGGTATCTGCGTATATACCACTGTATTCAGAATATGAATATTCCGGATTAGTTAAAGCTGCAATAAATACAATTACGGATAGGATGAAGTATAATTTCATATTATTTTATTTAAAAAATTATTTATAGAATACCCTGCAAAAATGCAGGCATTGGTTTTTGCTTGAAATTTAAAACAGGAGGAATATTAAATACGGAGAACTGAAGTTATAAGGAGAATATTTGTAGTTTTTTGTTTGTGTATAATTGAAACAAAACCTTTTGGGTCAGTTGTATTTGCTGCCTCATAAATATCAGAAAAAATTGTTTTGGAAAGTTCTGTATTGAGTGATATTATAGGAAGAGTAACATCCTGCTCCATTGCCTGATCGATATGCGTTTTGCAGCATGAATCAGATTCATCAGCTATAACTACAATCCCATCTTCATCTTCTTCAAGGCATGGATTTTCCTGACAGCATTCCATTTCACAGGTAATATGACCATGTGAGCTGATAAAACAATCAACATGCGCCAGCGCAAAAACAAAATTACCTCCGGCAAGCATTATTAATGCAGTAAATATGCTGATAATATTTCTGAATTTCTTATTCACTCTATACAAATTTAACACACTTTATCATTAAAAAGAATGACAATTATCATAAAATACTGTAATAACATACAACAATGATCTTTATAAAATACCAAAAAATGATTAGAATTGAGGATTTTCGCAAATCACTTGATTAATTTTATAATACAACCTATATTTGTCCATGTTTTTGAAACTACATAAATTCTTAACTGCATTTTTACTGATCTATGTGCTGTTTCTGGCTCTGAAACCATGTAATGATATACATGCGGTTGATTTTTGCCAGACCGAAGGAATTGTACATGTAGAAGAACAACATACAGATGACCACCACGATCTCTGTTCACCGCTTTGCAACTGCCTTTGCTGTAATACCATTGTATCAATTTCTACAATTCAACTTTCGGTTATTAATAATACTTCTATCGATCTTGAACTAATTGATCATTCCAATATTTTCCTCTTATCATATAAACCAACATCACCGCCTCCAAAAGCATAACCTAATTTAATATTTCATATTTATTCATAGTGCGCTCAATAAATGCGCAGTGCTTATATTTATTTAAATTAGTTTATGATAGATAAAATTATAGCTTTTTCCATAAAGCAGAAAATGGTTGTGGGTTTTTGTATCCTTATTTTGATCTTAGCCGGAATTTACTCTGCAATACAATTGCCTATTGACGCCGTACCTGATATTACAAATAACCAGATACAGGTAATTACTTCAAGCCCCACACTTTCGGCTTCTGAAATAGAAAGATTCATTTCATACCCGATCGAAATTTCCATGAAGAGTATTCCGGATGTCATTGAAATGCGTTCAATTTCCAAATTCGGTATATCTGTGGTAACCATTGTGTTTGATGATAAAGTGGATATTTACTTTGCAAGGAACCAGGTTTTTCAAAAACTAAAGGATGCCGAAGAAAACATACCGGAAGGTTTAGGTAAACCCGAAATGGCGCCGGTAAGCACGGGACTGGGTGAAATATATCAGTATGTTGTAAGACCAATAGACCCGAAAGATACCACTTATAATAATTCCGAATTGAGGGAAATACAGGACTGGATAGTTAAACGGCAGTTACTTGGTACTGATGGAGTTGCTGAAATAAACAGTTTTGGCGGTTTTGAAAAACAATATCATGTACACATTAACCCTAACGCTTTAACTAATTTCAATATCACTCTAAGAGAAGTTTATGACGCTGTTATAAATAATAACAGTAATGTAGGCGGTGGTTTTATAGAAAAACAATCCGACCAGTATTCTATCAGAGGGATCGGTCTTATCGAAAGCATGGAGGATCTCAAAAATATTGTTGTAAAATCCGACCACGGTACGCCAGTATATTTGAAACAATTGGCTGAAGTTGAATATGGCGAGGGGTTAAGAGTAGGAGCAGTTACACAGGACGGGAATGGCGAAGTAGTAACAGGTATTGTGATGATGTTAAAAGGCGCAAACTCAAGGGAAGTAGCCGGGAGAGTTCATGAAAAAATTGAAGATATAAAACCTTCTTTACCGGAAGGAATTACAATTGATGAATACTATAACCGTGAAGATCTTGTTAATAAAACTATTGCAACCGTAGAAAAAAACTTAATTGAAGGCGGAGTGATCGTCATTTTAGTTTTATTCCTTTTATTAGGCAATTTGCGCGCCGGATTCATAGTTGCATCGGTAATTCCGCTTGCAATGTTATTTGCGCTGATAATGATGAATATATTCAAAGTATCCGGTAATTTAATGTCATTGGGAGCAATTGATTTTGGGCTGATAGTTGATGGCGCGGTGATAATTGTTGAATCGGTAATTGTTGCAGTTGCTTCAAAGATACATTTAAATAAAAAACCCATTGAGAGGTCTGAATTAAATGAAACTGTGTTTAACGCTTCATCCGGTATTATTAAATCAGCAATTTTCGGGGTTCTTATTATTTTGATTGTTTACCTGCCAATTTTTGCATTAGGCGGCATTGAAGGTAAAATGTTTAAACCAATGGCGTTTACAGTCGGCTTCGCGCTGGTGGGTGCTCTGCTTTTATCACTTACATATGTTCCAATGATGTGTTCGCTTATCTTAAAAAGGAATTTAAGCGAAAAAGAAAATATCGCTGATAAAATAATTAATTTTATCAAAAAACTTTATCAGCCTGTACTTGAATTTTCTTTAAAAAATAAGTTAGTAGTTTTATCTGCTGCTGTTTTAATGCTGATCATAAGTCTTTTTGCTTTCACAAAGCTGGGTTCCGAATTTATACCTAAGCTGGATGAAGGCGATCTTGCATTTCAGATAGTAAGATTACCGGGAGTTTCTTTAACTGAGTCAGTTAATATAGGAACAAAATGCGAGCAGATCTTAAAAGCTAAATTCCCTGAAGTTAAAACCATTGTTACCAGAACAGGTGCACCTGAGCTTGCTACTGATCCAATGGGTCCTGAAATAAGCGATGTATTTGTAATACTTAAACCAATTGAAGAATGGACAACAGCCAAAACCAAAGAAGAACTTGTAGAAAAGATTCAAAAAGAATTACTCGCAGTTCCCGGTGTAGGTTTATCTTTTACACAGCCAATTGAACTGAAATTCAATGAGTTGATATCCGGCGCACGGGGTGATATCGCGGTAAAGATCTTCGGTGATGATCTAAGCGTATTAACTAAACATGGCAACGAAGTTTCAAAAGTAATGTCAACTATAAGCGGCGCAGAAGACATTTCTGTTCAGCAGTTAGAAGGATTGCCGCAGCTGCAAATTAAAATAAACAGGAATAAAATTGCTTTATACGGCATTAATGTTGATGATGTTAACGATGTTATAGAAACTTCAATGGCGGGTAAATCAGCGGGTGTGATATTTGAGGGCGACAGGAAATTTGATATTATGATAAGGTATGATGATGAATATAAAAGGGATATGAATTCCATCAGGAATATTCTTGTTGCGGCGCCTTCTGGAATTAAAATTCCGCTTTCAGAGCTTGCAGATATTGAAGTAAAAGAGGGACCCGCGGAAATAACAAGGGATAACGGGAAAAGAAGGATCGTCATACAGGGTAATGTAAGAGGCAGAGATATTGGAAGTTTTGTAGAAGAGTTAAAAAGCAAGATCAGTTCAAATATCAAAATGCCGCCTGGATACATTATAGAATATGGCGGACAATTTAAAAATCTTGAAAGCGCTTCTAACAGGCTGCTTATTGCAGTACCGGTAGCGCTGCTCTTTATTTTTGCACTATTGTTTGTTGCATTCAATTCCATTAAGCAGGGGTTGCTGGTATTTTCCGGTATTCCGTTTGCAATTGTGGGTGGTATTATTTCTCTGCTTATAAGAGATATGCCATTCAGTATTTCTGCCGGTGTTGGGTTTATTGCATTGTTTGGCGTTGCGGTACTCAACGGAATTGTAATGATAGCTTATTTTAACCGGCTTGAAGAAGAAGGGATAAGTAATGTACATGACCGTATTCTTACGGGAACATCAGCCAGGTTAAGACCAATATTGATGACTGCCCTTGTTGCTTCATTAGGTTTTATACCAATGGCAATTTCGCACGGAGCAGGCGCTGAAGTTCAGAGACCGCTTGCAACAGTTGTGATAGGCGGAATAATTTCATCCACTTTGCTTACTCTAATAGTTTTACCCGTGCTTTACGGAATATTTAATAAACACGTAAATCCTAAATATGATCTAAAAAGATGAAAAAAATATAGTTATCGAAATATTTAATATGAAATACACTTTATCAAAGTTCGTTAGTACCTCTTTTAAAGAAACACTAATTAAGTTAAAAAGAGAATTAATAAATGAGGATTTCATAGTATTGAGAGAGTTGGATTTAAGAGACATTTTAAATAAGAAATTGGAAGTAGAAATTGGGAATTATAAAATTATCAATATATATAATCCGTTAATTACTTATAAAGCTTTACTAGTTGATAAAGATATTGGATTGATGCTTCCATTTAGTATCGTTATCCGTGAATTAAAAAACAATCAAATTCGTATTTGTGTTGTGAACTATTCTATTGCAATGAGGATATTTAGTGACAAGGACTTAATTATCGCATCTTCAGCAGTTTCAAATAAATTGAAAAAGATTCTGGCTAAACTATAAAAATTGAACCAATCTTTTAATAATATTAAGAAATAATTATATGAAATTAATAAAAGCATTTGTGAAATCTTTTAAAGTGCGTGATATTTTAGACAGCCTTAAAGAAGAAGGGGCAGAGTATGTGTGTGTTATTGACGAGGTAGGCGCTTTGAAGTACCTGGATACTTTGCACAGTAATTTCTCTTCTGAACTTGGCGAAAGTGTTTCTAAGATTGCGGTTATTAGTGTTGTTTGCGAAAACGAAAAGGCAGATAATTTTATAAACATGATTAAATCTCATGCTCATACCGGAAACCAGGGTGATGGCATTATTATTGTTGAGGATATTGAGAAATATCTTATAATTTAATTTTAAATATTTTGAAAAAAATATAAGATCATTTTTACAATGCTAATTCTAATATTATCAGTTTTCTTTTTTAAAGAATTATAACGAAGCACCAAAATTCAGGATCACCTTCATAGTATAGACGATAAATCTGTTGACCAGTGAACTGATGTAGAAAATAGTATTCTGTCTAAGCTTAGAATAAAAATTGTTTTTAAAAATCAGGTTTATTTTATTGAATATGAAAGAATTAATAAAAGATAAGAAATTTAAATATTTGTTAGTAGCATTATTCTTTGTTCTGATTTTTGAGATAATGTCTCTATTGGATTTTCATTTTAATAATACTTTTGAAGCTGCATTATTTGGATTAATCAGCATCGCGATTGGTTACAGAACGATTTGGAGCGGAATCAGGAATTTAGTCAAATTTAATTTTCGCAGCATTAATACACTCATGTTTATCGCAATATGCGGTGCGTTTTTTTTAAAACAATATCCTGAGGCTGCTATAGTAATTATACTCTTTACATTAGGTGAATACATGGAAAGATATGGGATTGTAAAAAGTAAATCCGCTATTCAGTCTTTAATAGATAACTCACCTAAAACCGCCAATATAAAATCCAAAGGTGATAGGCCGATTCAGGAAGTTACCGTAGGAGAAATAGTTATTATTAAGCCAGGTGATCAGATTCCTCTTGATGGTAAAGTTACTGAGGGCACTTCATTTATTGATGAATCTATGATTACAGGCGAACCTATTCCGGTTGATAAACGCGTTGATGATACCGTATTCGCAGGCACAATTAATAAACAGGGGTATATTGAAATAGAAGTAACTAAGGTATCCAAAGACTCTACCTTATCGAAAATAATCGAGCTTACATTCCAAGCTTCAAAAGCCAGGTCTGATACACAAAGATTTATAAATACGTTTTCATCTTATTATACCCCAACAATATTGGTTATAGCTGCGTTATTGATTCTAATTCCAGTCATAATCTTTAGCGGTAATTTTAATGAGTGGTTGTTAATGAGTTTGACTCTGTTGGTTATTTCCTGCCCCTGCGCTTTGGTTATTTCAACCCCTGTTTCAATTTATTCTGCGATTGGGAATGCTTCCTCCAAAGGAATATTAGTTAAAGGTGGGAAGTATCTTGAAGATATAGGAAAAATTAAGGCAATTGCCCTGGATAAAACAAGAACTATTACATATGGAAAACCTATTGTAAGTGACATCATTCCGCTTAATGGTTTTTCAAAAAAAGAATTAATTGCTTGTGCTGCTGGTTTTGAGGTCTTTTCAGAGCATCCCATTGCTCATAGTATTATTGAAAAAGCAAATGAAGAGAACATTGATTTTCATAAGGTTAAAAATTTTGAGGCTGTTTTAGGAAAAGGCGTTAAAGGAGATTGCATTGTCTGTTCAGATGCTCACCATGTATTGGGAAGTCTGAAGTTTGTAGCTGAAGAGCATACTGTAAAGCAGGACATTGTTAAAGTAGTGGAAAGACTGCAGGAACAGGGAAAAACTGCCCTTGTATTAAGTAATGATAATACTGTAGAGGGCATTATTGCAGTCTCGGACGAAATTAAGAGTGACAGTAAGAATGCAATAGATGAAATTAAAGCACTGAAAGTAGTACCGGTAATGATGACAGGCGACAATGATAAGGCAGCTAACTTTGTCGGCTCATCAGTGGGAATTTCTGACTTAAGGAGCCAGTTACTACCGGAAGGGAAATCAAATGAGATAAGTAAACTTATCAACCAGTATGGAAATGTGGCTATGGTAGGTGATGGTGTAAACGACGCACCTGCGCTTGCACTTGCCAATATAGGGATAGCAATGGGTTCAGCCGGTTCGGATATTGCCATAGAAACAGCAGATATAGCTTTAATGAATGATAACCTCAATTTAATTCCATTTTTAATACGGTTAAGCAGGAAGACTATAAAAACCATCAAAATTAACACTATTTTTGCAATTTGTACAAAATTTTTATTTATCGTGCTAGCAGTAATGGGATTAAGCAACCTAGTAATGGCTATCTTTGCTGATGTAGGCGTTACAATTTTAGTAATCATAAACAGTTTAAGGCTGTTGAATTTTAAATAATTATTTATCATGAAACTATTAAAATTATTGTTTTTGGCTTTTCTGATATTGGAAATCAACGAGCATTCAGTTTATTCACAGAAATTCAGCATGAATGAAGTTGTTAAAATAGCTATAGAAAATAATCAGGAAATTAAGACAGCTAAATTAAACATAAAAAAAGAAGAAGCGATAAAGCTTAAATCGTTTAATATACCTCGTCCTGAGTTATTTATTGAGTTCGAAGGAATTAAAGGAAATATAAAAAACTTTGAATCAAGGAAAATTGGTATTCTGCAGGAAATGGAATTTCCAACAAATTACTTTCTACGTAATGATGTTCAAAGTTCACAGGTAGAAATTTCCAGGCAGGAGTTAAATAAACTTGCCATTAATCTAAAAAATGAAGTTGAAAATGCATATTTAAGCTTGATCTTAAACATCAAAATGCTTGAAACAGCCCGCGAAAATCTCAAAATATATGATGATTTCCTTTTTACAGCGGAAAGAAAATATGACGCAGGCGCAACAAGTAACCTGGAAGTATTAGGCGCTAAGGTAAATAAGATAAAATTTGAGAACGAGATCAAGAATATTGAGTCAGAAATAATAAAAGCCAGGTCAGAGCTTAAGAAACTGACGAATGTTACTTATTTCAATTTCGTGCCAAATGATGAGCTTATTTTCAGGGAAATTATACTTAATAAAGAAGAAATAAAAAAAGCAGCATTATCAAATAATCCTGATCTGAAAATAAATAAATATCAAAGGGAAAAGTTCAGTAATAAATTATCATTAACCAGGTCTGAATTGCTTCCCAAATTTTCTTTCAAATATTACACACAGAAAATTGGAAATGATGCCGGTTTCTGGGGTGTTGAGTTTGGCTTGGGTGTACCATTATGGTTCTGGTGGGAAGAGACCGGTAATATAAAGGAAGCAGGTTATGAACTGGATATTGCTTCAAATGAAGAAATAAATATAAAAAGAACAATTGAAAATGATGTTAACCGTACATTTGAAGAATTTGAAAACGGGTTAAGGGAGTCTTTATTTTTCCATACGGAAGCTATGCCGGAGACAGATGAAATATTAAGACAGGCTAAGATAAGCTACATAGAGGGAGCAATTGATTATGTGGAATATTTACAGGCTTTACAGATAGTTTATGAAACACGGACACAATACCTTAGATCATTATTCAGCTATTACGCTTCTATTTATAAATTAGAAAAACTTATTGCGGGAGAAATAAAATGACAAAATTAAAATTATTTTTAATTCTTTGTATCTTATCAGGTTCATTGGTAATTCCAGGCTGTACAAAAGAGGAAAGCAAGAAAAAAGAGGCAGATACAAAAAATGAAAATAAAAAAGACGATGGACATGACCATAAAGAAGGGGATGGACATAATCATAAATAGCATTCTATTATGTAATCCAAAAATGAAATAATTATGAATATAATAATCAAACTAAAAGGAATTATAATAACTCTTATGTTTATTATCGCAGCAATGGTAATTCAGAGCTGTGGCGATAGTAATAAGGAGCAGGGTGATACGAAGCCTGAAGAAGAAAACCATTCTGAAGAGAATGAAACCAGCGAGGTTGCTTTAACTGATGATCAGATAAAATTAATGGGCATTGAAAGCGAAAAGCTTGCTCTTGAAAATATATCGGGTTACATTAAGGTAAACGGCGAAGTTGTGATAAACCCTGACCAGGAATCAAAAGTAGGGAGCATTATTCCGGGTAGGGTAAGGAAAATTTATGTTAAAGAGGGTTCATATGTCAGAGCCGGTCAAACTCTGGCTGTAATAGAAAACCCGCAGCTTATAGATGTTCAGGTTGAATATATAAATTCTAAGAATGAATATGAATATTCAAAAAGAGAATACGAAAGACAGTTAAAGCTTAACAGCGATAACATAGGCTCAAAAAAAACATTAAATGAACTTGAATCAAAATATAAAAAGGCGCTGGCAGATTATAAAACATTAGAGGAAAAATTAAGCAGTTACAGGATATCCAAGAACAGGTTTAATAATATATATGAAGATACTGTAGCTAATTTACAAAGGTATTATTCAATTACCGCGCCTATTTCAGGTAACATAATAGAAAGAAATGTATCTGTCGGACAGTATGTTGAGCCTTCCGGCGATATGTTCCATATAATTAATACCTCTACTGTATTTGTAGATCTAAATGTTTTTGAACAGGATCTGCCGTATGTTTCAGCGGGGCAGAAAGTAACATTGGATGTATCAGTTGATCCTTATGAAGTTTATGAAGGACAAATAATTTTTGTAAATAAGGTCTTTGATGATGCAAAGCGTACGGTAAAAGTAAGGGTAGCCATTAACAACAAAAATGAGAAGTTACTGCCCAATATGTTTGTTTCTGCTAAGATATATGTTAAGCAGGAAAGTGTTCTTGCGGTGCCAATTTCTGCAATTGAAACAGAAGGTGAGAGTAAGTATATTTTCGTAAAAACCGACGAGATAAAAGAAATCGAAGATCATGATGAGCACAAAGAAGATGAACACAGTGAAGAAGAACATAAAGAAGAAGCCGGAAAAAACGATAAAGCAGGTAAAGAGGAACACAAAAAAGGTATTGTCTTCAAAAAGATAATTGTAAACACCGGTGTTTCAGACGATAAATTTATCCAGATATTTCCATTGGAAGAATTAAAAGAAGGCGAATATATCGTTACTAAAGGAACCTTTTATTTAAAATCTGAGCTTAAAAAAGGTGAACTGGGAGAGCATGAACATTGACAAATGACATTTAGAAAATAACAATAAATTATTAAACATTTTTAATATGTTCAAACACACAATATGTATTATATTCGTTTTTTTCCTTTCATTACCGGTATGTTCAAAAAGTATCCACTATATTAATTTTAGTACATTAAATTATAGAGTAGATACTCTTAAACAAAGATTATATGAAGCACCGGAAATTGAACAATTGTATGGGTCTTTTACAATTATAGATACATCAGGTTTAATTATATATTTCCAGATGCATAAGCATTTTAGGTATGGAGAATATAAAAAGTACTATTATAGTATTAGTAAAACTGGCAGAATTTATGAATTGAATTATGAAAATTTATATGTAGATTTCAATGATAACAAAAAGTTCTTGGAATTAGTGGAAAAAAGTAAAAAATCGTTGTCTGAAATTATTGATGGAATTACATATGTCAATTATTTATTGAAAAAGACTTTGTAATTACTAAATATTACTTTTAAGTTGATTGGTTTGGCTTAAGAAGTATAAATATATTCCAGATTGATAAACTGAAAAACGGTGAGGAAATAGTAATAAAAGGCACGTTTTATTTGAAATCAGAAATGAAAAAAGGCGAACTTAGCGGAGAACACGCCCATTAGAATTGAATTATCCGTAATTTAAAATTATCAGAGTTTTAAAACCCTATACTTCCCGGCGGAGGTTCACCCGTGGTTTCGGTGCCTTCGGTCGGTGTGTAAGCATGGGTCATTGAGCATCTGCGCCCGGTATTCCTTTTCAGAATAAGGTCATTATACGCAGGGCATGTTTCGTTTGCCAGCAGACCAGTTACACTGCATATGTTTGCCTCTTCAACATCAGGAGGCATTTCAAAATACTTAAGCTCCATTGTTGTCTGCGGGTCATCATATACATACTTCATAAATCTGCCCCAAATCGGCGCAGCAGCCCTTCCGCCCTGTCCGTACCCGCCGCCAAATTTTATGCGCGGATCGTCGAAGCCAAGCCAGCATCCTGCAACCAGCTGGGGAGTGAACCCTACAAACCATGCATCTGTGTAATCCTGTGTAGTTCCTGTTTTACCAGCTGCCGGCCTGTTGAACCAGTTCCTTATTGATGCAGCGGTACCATCGTTAACTACATCTTCCATCATATCGCTCATTATATATGCAACACCTTCGCTTATTACCTCGCGCGTTTCGGGAATTGATTCTTCTATGATATTACCGTAACGGTCTTCAATCCTTAGGATCGCATGCGGCTCAACCCATATTCCTTCATTGGGGAACACACCATAAGCGCTTGTCATTTCAAGCGGTGATACTTCTCCTACACCGAGCGCCAATGATAGTACATTCGGCAGTTCAGAGTTTACGCCCATTTTATGAGCAAGCTTAATCACCTGGTCAATAGGCGCTATTTCCATGGCGGTTCTTACCGCTACAATATTTATTGAGTGTGTTATACCTTCACGCAGTGATACCATTCCGCCTGTTCCGCCGCCTTTGGGTGACCATGTCTGGCCGCCAATTACAACTTTAAGCGGGTCATTGGAAATTGTATATGCAGGAGAATAACCATTTTCAATGGCCGTAGTATAAACAAACGGTTTAAATGATGAACCCGGCTGACGCTTTATCTGTGTTACGTGGTTGAGTCCGTATTTGAACGGGTAATTTGGATTCTGCCCAACCATAGCTTTTATTTCGCCGGTTTTGGGGTCGATAACAACAAATCCAACCTGCACCGCTATTTCACGTTCTTTTACTTTTTCTACAAAATCGTTATCCTGCTTAAGTTTGTTGAATATACGCTGCCTGTCATTATCTGTTTTAGCCTTTTTATATTCATCGCTTTGCTTGATGTATTTTTCAACTGCATCATTCAACAGCTGGCGGTTGCCCTTCCAGTTCCAAGTGGAGTTGAACGAACGCTGGAAATCTTTTAGCTGGTTATTAACCGCATCAACTGCATGCTTCTGCATGCGGGTATTAAGAGTTGTAGTAACAATTAATCCATCCCTGTAAATATTAAAGCCGTACTTCTCGGCTTTTTTCTCAAGTACCTGCCTAACGTATTCGCTGAACTGCCCGCCAACACCTGTAGATTGTTTCTGTATGGTACGCGGCTGCGCTTTTATCGGATCATTTTTCGCGAGATCATAAACCTCTTTTGTGATATATCCTTCTTCCTGCATATTGTTCAGAACAATATTTCTTCTGTCCATGCAGTTTTCGGGATGCTCAATAGGGTCGTAATACCCTGAAGGATTCTTTACCATTCCAACAAGCATTGCGCATTCATCAAGTGTAAGGTCAGTCACAGATTTATCGAAGAAAGTCTTTGCGGCCGCTTCAACACCATACGCTCCCCTTCCAAAATATACCTGGTTAAGGTAAAGCAGCATAATTTCTTCCTTGGTGTACGTCTTTTCTATCTGTATAGCTGTAATGGCTTCCCTAAGCTTACGGGTAAGTGATATAGCCTGACCTATTTCTGTGCGGTAAAGGTTCCTTGCAAGCTGCTGTGTAATTGTACTGGCTCCTTCTTTAATAGAAAAGCTCATGACATTTTTGAACATGGCTTTTACAATTCGGTCAAGGTCAATTCCCCAGTGTTTGTAGAACTTCCGGTCCTCTGTTGCTATCAGGGCGTTTATCAGATCTTTTGGAATAGCGTCAATTGATACTATTGTACGGTTTTCAATGAACAACTGGTCGATAAGCTCGCCATCTTCAGAATATATTTTTGTTGCAAGATCAGTTTTGGGATTTTCCAGACTGGAGAGCGGCGGCAAACCGTTAAAAAGAAATGCGCCGTAAGCAATTATTATTACCGCTACAGCAATAAGGAAAAAAGCAAAGATACTAAGCTTGCGGGTTGATGATCTTTTCTTTTTATTCATCATCTTACGCCTGTAGTCACGGTTGTTAAAATACTCTTCCCGCTCTATAGTTTTAGGGTCTTTTGCGTTTTTGTTATTTTTGTTTTTTCCGCCGAACATCTATATTTAAAACTTTCTAATTTTCTTTTATGAATTTTTTAAGCTCAAAATTACCGCCGGAAAATTCACCGTAGGTATAATTCCTTATCCAGTCGCCCAGTGTAATGTAATGACCTTTCCGGTCATTGCTTGTAAGCTCAATATCCTGCGGCTTGTGAATATGTCCCATAATTACATAATCTGTGCCTTCGCTGATTTTACCTGCAGCAAATTCTCTCATTCCGCTTGAGCCGTGTGCGCCGTTGTTTTTTTCGTTGCCATAAGTTTCTTCAACCCTTTGTCTATCATCCGTATGCAGCCGTGATTTTTTTGAAGAACCCTGTGCCAGCCATAGACCAATATCGGGGTGTATCAATGAATACAAAAACTGGTTAAGCGGGCTGCGGAGTATTTTCTTGATTATCTTGTATCCTGTATCACCTTTTGAAAGACCATCACCATGTGTGATAAAAAACCGTTTGCCATCAATTACAGTATCAAGCGAATCGCTGTGTAATTTCAGACCAACATCATCTCTTAAGTATGTATTAAGCCAGAAATCATGGTTACCGGAGAAAAAATTCACTTCAATGCCCTGTTCAACAATTTCGTTAAGCTTTGCCAGCGTTCTGTAAAATCCTTTCGGCACAGCCCTGCGGTATTCTATCCAGCAATCGAACAGATCGCCTACTATATATATCTTTGCAGCGTCTTTTCTTATACCTTCAAGGAAACTGACAAGTTTCCTTTCTTTTGACTTTTCTTCAGCCTTATCCAGAAAACCCAGGTGAACATCAGAGAAGAAATAATATTTTTTTCCGTTCAAAAACTATGATTTTATTAACTTTAGTTCCGGATTAACAGCAATAATTACATTTTCCGGAATTTAAAGTTAATTCTTTTTTAAAACATAGAAAATACAATAATATAATCAGTAAATGTTGCTCTGAACTGTTTTGATTGATTACAACAGGCGGGTTTTTATGGCATTTACTATTCTTTTGGAGGCTTTACCATCCATTAAACGGGGAATTTTCCCTTTTTTGTATTTTCCTGTGAATATTTCAACTATCTTTTTATCAATCAAGGCTTCATTCAGACCGCATAAAGTATTAGAGCCAATACTCAGAGTTTCGGGTCGTTCAAATGAGTCTCTTAAAGTTAAACAGGGAATTTTCAAAAAAGTTGCTTCTTCCTGTATTCCGCCCGAATCGGTAATTACCAGTTTCGAATCGGTTAGAAGCTTGATAAAATCTGTATAACCTGCGGGTTCAATTGTGAGCAGCCCGGGTATACTTCTCAATTTTTCAAGCAGAGAAAAGTTTTCCGCCATTTTTAAAGTGCGGGGGTGGATCGGAAGTACTATTTTAATTTCCGGGTCATAACTTAAAGCTTTTAAAGAAACTTTCCTGAAAATTGAAATTATTCTCCCTAGATTTTCTTTGTTATCAACATTCACCGGCCTGTGTATAGTGGAAAGAATATACCTGCCTTTTTTGAGCTTTACCTTTTTCAGGATACCTGATGTGCTGAATTTTTTCCTGAAATAAACAAGAGAATCTATCATAGTATCACCAACCAGATGGATTTTCTTTTTGTTTATGCCTTCTTTAAGCAAATTCTTCACACCTTCCGGTTCAGTGATAAAAAGCATATCGGAAAGTGAATCGGTAATGATACGGTTTATTTCCTCAGGCATGGTGATATCAAAACTTCTCAGCCCTGCTTCAACATGAGCAACAGGTATTGCCTCACCGTGCTTATGTACTTTTGCGCAAACAAGCGCGCAGGCTATTGTGGAATTTACATCGCCAAACACTATCACCAGATCGGGCATCTCCTTAACAACTACCTTTTCAAACTCAACCATTATGCGCGCAGTTTGCTCAGCGTGAGAGCCTGAACCCGCTCCAAGGAATATATCGGGTTGGGGTAAATTAAGGTCTTTAAAAAAAACCTTTGAAAGCCTGTGGTCATAATGCTGACCGGTATGTACTATTAAATGTGTGAAAAGGTTTTTGTATTTCGTAAGCTCCAGTTCAATAGGGGCAAGTTTCATAAAATTTGGTCTTGCCCCTACAACTGAAATTATCTTTTTCTTTTTGCTCAATATATATAAACTAGCTGATCTTGAATGTATTTGCACCAAGCAGGGATATCTTTTCCCTGTTAAGCTTAAGCTTCTTGGTAGCATTACGTGTATCAACTATACGTTTAGAAAACGCAACGATCCATTCATAATCATATGTCGTGTGGTCTGTAACTATTACCGTTACATCAGCATCCTTAAGCAGCTTTTCGTTAAGCTCCTGCACGCGGAATATTTTATCCATCAAACGTATATTTCTCATATACGGGTCATGGAAATTAATGTTCTGTATGCCTTCTTTGTATAGCAGCTCAATTACTTTTATAGCCGGTGAGTTACGCGGGTCTTCAACATCACGTTTGAACGTTGTGCCGAGTATCAGCACATTTGCTTCACTTGCCTTTACAGGCGCATTGGCAATTTCTCTCATTACCATATCTCTTACATAGAACGGCATTTCTTCGTTCGATTCAGCGGCAAGCTCTACAAAGTTTGTATGGAAATCATACTGCTTGGCAGCCCAATCAAGGTAATACGGGTCAATTTGTATGCAGTGTCCGCCGATCCCGGGTCCGGGGTAGAACGGCATATAACCGAAAGGTTTGGTAGCCGCTGCATCAATAACTTCCCATATATTTACATTTCCCATCCTGTCGCAAAGCCTTGCCAGTTCGTTAACAAGCGCAATATTCACACTGCGGAAGATATTTTCAAGCAGCTTCTCCATTTCAGCAGCACGCGGTGATGAAACCTGGTGAACCTTTGTTGCCACTTCCTGCATTATCATCACGGAAAGTTCCTGGCATTTTTTGGTAACACCGCCTACTACTATTGGTGTATTGCCGGTGTTATATACTTTATTGCCCGGGTCAACACGCTCAGGTGAAAACGAGAGGTAATAATCCTTACCAACTTTCCATCCCTTTGATTCAAGCAGCGGCTGAACGTAATCTTCCGTCGTTCCGGGGAACGTTGTGCTCTTTAAAATGATAAGAGTATGCCTTTTCATCCTTTTGAATATTTCCTCAGTAGAATCCATTATAAAAGAAATATCCGGGGTTTTATTATCCGTAACAGGAGTTGGCACGCAGATAAAAATGATCTCCTGGTCACCTATTTTATCATAGGTATTTGATGCTGTAAAAAGATTATTATTGATAGCATAAAGGAAATCTTTATTGATAACATCTTTGATATAATTCTTCTTCTGCTGGATCATTTTAATTTTATTCTGGTCCAGGTCAACTCCGTGTACATTAAAACCTTTTCTTGCAAATTCAATAGCAAGCGGCAACCCGACGTATCCCAGTCCGATAATACCGATCTTCGCTTTTTTTTGTTTAATTTTTTCTCTTAATACTTCACTCATTAATTATTTTCCCCTTGATAGTGATTTCTTGGTAGTGTACTAGTGAAATTAAAATTTTAATAAATATAACTGATGCTATTTGTATATACTTTCTGCTTCTTCTTTACGTTTTTTCCACCAGGCTTCGTTCTGTTCATACCACTCAACCGTGGATTTGAACTGGTTGAACGGATCAATTTTTGGTTTAAAGCCAAGGTTTGTGATCTTATCAACATTAAGTGCGTAGCGGAAATCATGGTTTGGCCTGGGGTCAGGGATGTACTCAATGAAATCATCCTTGCTTACATTAAGTATTTCGCACAGCCATTCTGCAGCCATTTTATTGGTAATTTCCGGGTTATGGTTAGCAGCTACATTATATGCATTGCCTGCTTCACCTTTTTCCAGCAGGAATTCAAGACACTCCGCTGTCAGCGGAGCGTACAGCCAGTCCCTTACCTGCAGACCTTCGCCCCATAACGGAATTTTACTGCCGAGCAGTATATTTGATATCCACCTTGGCAATGCTTTTTCAGGGTACTGCCATGGACCGAAATTATTTGTGGGCCTTAAAACAACTACAGGATAGTTCCTGCCGAACTCCATCGCAAGGTCATCTGCCTGTGATTTTGATTTTGAATATGCTGATGTTGCCTGGCTATCGCCAAGTTTTTTATCGCCTTCAGCAAAGTAACCATCGGCAATTGAGCCGTAAACTTCATCGGTGGATATGTGAATGAACTTATCCACGCCCTTTTCAAATGCTTTTTCAAGCATTACTTTTGTTCCCGTAACATTTGTGCGGTAGAAAAGATCAGGGTCGGTTTCGCTGCGGGTGTTATGGCTTTCTGCGGCAAAATGTATCACTGAATCACAGCCGCTTACTGCTTTTTTAACAATATCTTCATCGCAAATATCACCGTGAATAAAATTAACCTTTCCTTCGGCTATAAGAGGCTCGAGGTTATCTTTTCCGCCGGCGTAAGTAAGCTTATCTAATACGGTAACTTTATGACCTTTGCCTGTAATATAATAGACAAAGTTCGTTCCAATAAAACCGGCGCCCCCGGTTACTAAAATATTCTTCAAATATAATTTCCTTTTTAATCCCTAATGAATAAACCAAAATTAAGGCCAACATTCAAAACAAGTCCCTTGGCTTCTATACCAGAAGGGAAATTTGTAACTTCAACATCATTATCAACACGCCATGTATTCTGTGCGCCTATCTGGTAACCGCAGTCAATTTTCAAATACATGAATTTCCTGAGCATGATACCTATCCCAACCTGCGGCTGAACTGTATAGAATCTTGATTTATAGGTCCGGGCAATGTTGTTTGTTGAACCGTTAGTCTGAAATTCATTATATGAATTTGTGTAATTACCAAGATCATTGCCGTATTTATAAAGCTCAAGCTTTAGTGTACCTGTTGAAAACTTAGAACCGAATGAAATATCTATCACTGAGCCCAGCGGCATAATATACTCTAAACTGAATCCGCCCTGCCCCAGTGAATAATTCGCATCTTTTTTTAGGGTATCGTTCACCTGTTTGGTAAGTTTTGATGTAAAACCATTGCCAAAACCGCCAATTCTAAGGAAATTGCTCTTTATAGGCAGGTCAATAAAGCCGCCGCCGCCGGTTGTAAAAAAGCCGCTTTCTGAAAATTCAGGAAAACCTGCGTTTTTGAGCTCTGTATTTAAATTTTTAACGGGATTGAAGTGCCACCCTGCTGTGACTCCCCCTGCAAAGGCAAAACTTGGGAGCAATTGGGCATGAGAATTGAGAGTAAAACCGCAAAAAACCAATATAACTACAAAAAATTTCGATTTACGGCTCATATTATCTGTTTTTTACAAAATTTAGAACACAAAAATACTAAGCAATGACTATAAAAACAATTTAAAAATTTTGGGTGGAGGAATGGAGGAAAATTACGAATTAAGAATTAGGAATTACGAATTTGGAGTTATAAATCATTTAGAAACTTGTCGGATCCGCCTTATTGTGAAATTCGTGGCTGATTTGTCAAATATAGATTCCCGCTTTCGCCTGCCTGAACTGCCGTTACGGCAGGCAGGCGGGAATATGTTCATCACAAATGCTCAAAATAAGCCAGACTCGACCCTACCCACGTTTTTTCCTTATTGAAATCAACGCCCATCATCTTGCCTTTGCTAAGTCTAACCAGATTATTAACCAAATACGGCTTACCGTTATCATGCACAAACAATAATCTAAGCTCCGCTTTTGCGGGCTGGTCGGGAGTTTCAATCACCGGCTCATAATTGATTTTCTTCTGCAGAATATAATTCGTGCGGTCAGTAATACTATCAAGTATCTCTTTTGTGACATCAAACACTACACCAACACCTGCGAAGCTGAAAAGCGGCTTCAGCACGTAGTTTTCCAGGTCAGCGGGATATGTTTCGATATCACTCAGGAATTTTGTTTCAGGGACGTATTTATTCTTAAGGAAAGGAAGCGAGTATTTGCTTATCCTGTAGAACCAGTTTGGATGGGGAACCCATGTAACGTTCAGTTCATCCTGAAAGCTGAAATTAAATTTCAGGTCTTTTCTTCTTTCAAGCTCATCAAATATTACTCTGTTATATATACGCTCTATCTTTGTTTTTTTGCCGTTATTCATATAGTAAAGGTCTTTGCCTTCTTTTGTAATATCACTCAGGCAAACAGGCTTAACGCCAATGTAAGTATAACAGCACTCAAAATCTATTCTGGTTTTCTGGTTGTCGGGTTCAATTTCAAGCAGTATAACATTTTCTGGATTCGAATCGCCTATTACTACCCGTTTCAGGATATCCAGATATTCATCGGGTTTATGTATATTGAAAAGTCCGCCGTAACGTTCGTCAATAATGAAATGTTTGCGGAACATATAATTCTGCAGCAGCTCATAAAAAAACAGCGAGGAAAATCCCTGCAGTTCAATAAGCTTGGGAATGAATTTACCGTCCTCATCTTTGCATATGGCAAAATCAATAGCCATCATTGCGGGATAACCGGGGTCATTTGGTACTGCCATACCTTCAGGTATAGCGCCCATGGATATCTTTTGATATTCCGGACTCATGAGATATGAAGTTATCACATCAACAGCATTCAGTATCTCGTTCTTGAATTCCTTACCTATAAAAACAGGTGTCTCAGCAATGCGGAATTCAATTGGAAAGTCATATGTAGTATTAAGGGCTTTAACAAAAGCCTCATACTTTTCCTGTGTGAATTCCGCGTTGTATTTTTTTCTTATCTCAGGTACCAAATAATATATTTTGAGTTTATGGTCTCGTTCTTATTGTAAATCTCCAGACATCCCCGGTTGATGATGCTCCATATCTGTCTTTTGCTTTTACCTGCCAGTAAAATGTAGTTCCCGGAAAAGTCAATACACCCATGTTGTAAGCCGGTTGAGTCAGATTTGCAGCCAGGGGTATATCGCTTAAAGGAAGGCTTGTTCCGACAAATAAATCAAATTTCAATGTGTCATTCAGGTCAGGGTCAGTGCTTTCCCAGGAAAGATTTACCGCTGAACTGTCATCAATTCCTGTTGAGTTATCTGCAGGTACCGGGTTTACCGGTGTTGTGGGCGGAGTGTTGGTGATGCCGTTGTTTACAGATGTATCATCTTTTTTGCAACCGTTAAGACTTAAAAACAGGGCTGTGCTTATAATTAAGCAAATGATATAGCGTTTCATTTTTTTGTGTATAATACACTGTTTTAGTTTTTAAATATATTAAATTAATTGGAACAGAATATTGAATAATGTATCTTTATTGCCGTATTTGTGTTTTAAAACGCCAGGTATTGCTGGTTGCAGAACCGCCTTTATTATCCCTTGCAACAACTTTCCAGAAATAGCTGGTACTTGGCGCAACTATTCCCAATCCGTATGAAGGATTGTAAAGATCAGTTACAATTGGTGTATTGCCAACAGGCAAACTATTGCTTATATATACGTCATATTTTAATGTATCATTCGGGTCCGGGTCAGAGCATTGCCAGGATAGGACCATTATAACACTTGTATCAATATTTTCAGAACTATCGGCAGGATAAGGAGACTTTGGTTTATTTGGTACCTGGTTTACCGGTGTATTGTTGTTTCCTGTTGATGTATCATCTTCTGTACATCCGTTCAGGCAAAAAACAGCAGCTGATAAAATAAAAAAGATATTAAGAATTATTTTCATTTTTATAGTATGGCATTAATACAGCATATTAGATCAGGAATTTTCCGTTATCCATTACCTGCTCATCATCAAGCCAGATACTGCATTCTACACTTACGCAATCAATATGCGTTGTTGACTGCCAGTCAGCCCCCGTGTGAGCCGAATACGGATGCCCGAATGCTATGTGCACTGTCGGCAGCTTTTCATCCTGTAAAATGTGACCTATAACATGTTTGCAGGCAATATTGGTGCCAATGGCAAATTCACCAACGCGGTTACTGTTCTCATCGGTCATAGTGTATGCCGTAAATTCTTCCAGAAGCTCTTTGTTAATACACTCCATTTTTGTTATGCGGGAGTCTTTTATCCATATTGAAAGCGGGGTTTTTTTCAGGTCGCCGTATTTCTGGCAAAGATAGTCGCCAACTACGCCATCTACAACAAAAACTCCGTTTACATTATAAGGTGAAGTGAATATTTCGCCGCCCGGCAGATTGCCCCATTTTTCCACTGAAATTATTCCGCTTGTTTTAAGCCATTTAAGTGAAGTTGAAAAATCAGCAACCATATCTGTGCCTGCTGCATTTTTAACAGTTATCGTTTTAGCTTTGCGCGCCTTATCAATAAGCTTTTGCGAAAGCTCATCTACTTTAATGAAATCCGCGCACATACCTTCAAGCATTATCTGCTTATTGATGTTTACCATATGCCCGTGGCGGATCTTATGCTTATCAACAACTTCCGTCATATCGATCCTTGAGCGAAGCTCGCCCGTATGTGCTATTGCACAGAAAATGCTTACCCGGCTTTTTGCAAGGTCATCAAGTATCTGCTGCGGCATGTTCTTAAGCGGCCTTGAAGCATAATCTTCTATTACCATCAGGCTGCACTCAGAGCCTACTTTTTTTACTTCCGCAACAAGTGATGATGCTATTTCAAGGGATTCATTATCGGTGATGATGGTTATTCTTTCTTCAGGCTTTAACCTTAAACAAACTACAATTGCATTATATGCGCCTTTGGAAAGCTCTTTATCAAAATCAATAACTGTATGTGTCTCGTTCATTAAGTAAAATATATTATTTATGTTTTATTAATTCTATTTATTTTAAACCAATGTGCGTTTCTTCTATTATAAAATCAACTACCTTCTTCAGGCCTTCCTGGGTACCGTCCCAAACTGCAAGCTGTCTGTCAGCACCGGTTCCGTTCTGGAGCATCTGCAGAATGTAGTTAACATCTTCCCAGCTGCCAAGATCATCAACCACATCGCTTATAAATGAAATGAGCTCCATAGCAAGAATTTTGAAATCAACTTCTTCCTGCTTGCCGAAATCAATAAGCTTGCCTTCGGTGCCGTACCTGGCTGCACGCCATTTGTTTTCATTTATCAGCGCACGGCGGTAAATTCTGAATCCTAAATTCTGCCTCATTAACTTGTAAAGCTTCACAACTACAGCCTGCATTAGTGCTGCAAGACATATTGTTTCATCAACACGCATCGGAATATCACACATACGGAACTCGAGTGTATTAAAGTACGGATGAAGCCTTATATCGTACCATATCTTCTTTCCGTTATCAATACAATTGGTTTTGATCAACAGATTTACATAGTTATCGAACTCAGTAACTGTATCGTAATAATCAGGTATACCGGTTCTCGGGAATTTATCAAAAACTTTTACGCGGTATGATTTAAATCCGGTGTTGCGTCCCAGCCAGAATGGTGAATTTGTTGAAAGCGCGAATATGTGAGGAATAAAATATCTCACTGCGTTCATTATCTGTATTCCGACCTCACGGTTTGGTAAACCAACATGTACATGAAGACCGAATATCAGGTTCGCACGTGCGGCTTCCTGCATTTCTTTTACAATTTCATGGTAACGCGGGTGATCGGTAATTGTAACTTCATTCCAGTGTGTGAAAGGATGTGTTCCCGCAGCTGCAATTCTGAATCCCGCCTCTTTTGCAAGCGCAGCAAGATTCGAGCGCAGCCCGGTCACTTCATCCCGCGCCTCATGGATATCCCGGCATATTTTGGTACCTACTTCCACAACCGAAGCGTGCATTTCAGGCTTAATCTGCTCTTTTAACAGTACTTTACCTGAGTCGACAATTTGCTGCATGTGCGATACAAGTCCCCTGGTTTCAGGATCAACCAGCATGAACTCTTCTTCAATACCTAGTGTAAAAATATGCTTATCCATAGTTTTTATAATGTTGAATTACAATCTATATATTAAAGATTAATAATGCAATATATAGTCATATTCTATTCTAACTTCCCCTCCCTTTTGTAGAGGGGCAATGTGTGAAAAACTTACCCGGTCTACGCGGAGTCTCATGTAAGAAACTCTGCGGAAACTGACGCCTTAGTTGTCGCCTCTCCCCTCTCCTTTGGAGAGGGGGAAATCACGCCGAAGGCGTGATGGGGGTGAGGTCAATTATTTGCAGCCATACTCTAATCGTGTAGGGACGTAAGTCCCGACTCCACAAGATACATGGCTCCAGTTCACCGCGGCGAATTACGAACTGACTTTTGTTTTATTATCACCTCACCCCCCAGCCCCTATCCTACAAGGAGAGGGGGGCAATGTGTGAAAACTCTAGGCAGGCTTTGTTTTAAATATTTTTACGCAGCCTTAATCTTTTTACTTTTTTTTTCAGCTTTAACTACGCTCTCTGCATCACTATCGCCAGCCGATGCTTTCTTTGCTGATTTCTTTGTGCCTAATTTACTTTTGGGCTTTTTTTTTACTGAAGCGTCATATGCGCCTTCAACAAGCGGTTCATTGTTAGCTGATGAATATATAAAATCACCCCATGTTAAATTATTCAGCCCTTCCCTGTGCTCCATTGCACGGCGGATAGCCATGTTAGCGGCTGCTTCAACGATCCACTCAAAGTTGGCTTCGCCAACTGAATGAACATCAGCATCCGGGGCGGGGTTGCAGAAATCGATAGCATAAGGAATGCCATCTCTTAAAGCAAGCTCAACTGTATTGAAATCATACCCCAGCGCGCGGTTAATTTTTAATACAACATCAGTAAGCATTTTATTCTTTTCAGGTGCAACGGTTGTATCCTTTAAATATCTTAAGTGATGCGGATTTCTTGGTTCATACGGCATTACCCAAACATCCTGCCTATCCAGGCAGTAGCAGCGGTAATATTCATCAAACTGAATTTCTTCCTGCAGCATCATAACAAGCTGCTCGGTCTCGTTATATGCTTTAAAAAATTCATCAATGTTCGTTACTTTGTATACACTTTTCCATCCGCCTCCGGCATGCGGTTTAAAGTATGCGGGGAAACCAATGTAGCTGAATATGCCTTCCCAATCCAAAGGGAAAGTTAAATTACGGAACGAGTTATGAGTTGTATCGGTTGGTAACTGGTTTGAAGGCAGAATAACTGTTTTTGGAACAGGTACGCCTATCTTTGTCATTAAAGCGTTATTAAAGAATTTTTCATCAGCGCTCCACCAGAATGGATTATTAATTACAGCGGTTCCGCTTGATGCTGCATTTTTTAAAAATGCACGGTAAAATGGTACATCCTGAGAAATTCTATCTATAATAACATGATATTTTAACGGCTCCCCCTGTATTACTTTATCTATCTGTACAAACTCAGCGGAAATATCCAGGTTCATTTCCCTTGCTTTATAGTTCACCCTGTCTATAAAAGCCTGGGGGAAAGTATTTTCCTGGCCAAACAATATTCCGATTTTCTTCATTCTGCTATATTACTCCTTTAAATATATTTATTTTTCTAAATTCTGAGCTAAAAATGCTGTTTTTGTGTGTTTTTTTGGGTTTTTTATTCGTTGGAACTACAAATTTACGGAAAAATCGGGAGATTTAAAAGCGGGGTTATTTATATGGTATTACAAGCCAAGCTTCACAATCATATCATTTACCAAGCGACCAGCAGGTTCTTCGGCTCTCTTGCGCTGCAATTCAGCAGCTACTCTTTGCTTATCATTCTTTAATGCATCGGTAATTATATTTCTGCGGAAAATATAATTTGAAGGGGTGATATATTTGTATTCATTCCCTGAAATAACTTCACGGAATTTTTCATTGTTCCGTACGAACAGAAATGACCTGTCATCCCAATAAATGAGTTTCCAGTTTTCACTTTTGCTCAAATATGCTATAAGATTCTTTTCTATATCTCCCGCACTGGTTGTTAAATAAGGCAGACTGTACATTATATAGTCAATCCCGTACTTATCAAGTTTGTTTTCAAATCCTGCATGACGCCCGTCAATGCTTTTATATTCGGCCATAATTTCGTTATTCAGGTTGCGGCTATCTATAAAATTCCTTTTCCCGGGGAAGTTCCAGATGAAATATCCGCCCATGCGCAGGTTATTGAACGGATTTGAGCCAAGCTCCGTAATTTTTTCCTTCTTCATAAATTCAGCAAGCTGCACCGGGTAAAAATCTTCGTTGATACCCGTTCCGGTTTCACGGAACCTGTTGCCGAGCTGCTCTTTATATATGGTATTATTATATGAGTTCACCGCAAGGTAGGCGGTAATGATAATAAGCGCAATATTAAAATACACGCTGTCAAACAGCCTGCCGGCTAAATTTCGCGCGTTTTGATTCACCATCCACCCCAAAGAAATTACAGCCGGTATGGATAAGACTATCATGTAGTCATAAATAAAGCGCAGCGACTGCGTGGAATACGCCGCCATAAAAGCTACAAGCAATGCGGTAAAAATATCTTTCTTCCTGAAAGAATAATACAGCACCGGTAAGGCAAGCAATAAATAAAAGTAATAAATTTTTATGTAATAGAATGAAGCGAACTTTGCATCAAAGGGTGATTTCCATTCCTGGATATCATCAAGCGAATCCATTTGCGAATGCGTTATCGCGTACTGATAGGTCTGTATAAAATGCGGATTAAGTAAAAGCGCTGCAAAACTGAGTAAAAATATTACCAGCAGCATTTTCAGCTCTGAGGAGGAAAATTTATATTCATAATTTTTACCCTTAGCAAAATAATAATTTGCGGAAACAGTAACCACAAAAAGAAAAAATATTCCCGCGCCCAGCAATACACCCATGTGCATATTAGCCCATATCAGGAATATGACCGGTAAAATATACAATATTTTAATATTTTTTTTGTAATGGTAAAATGAATATAAAAGGAATAACAGCAGCATTAGAAAAAAATATGTTACAAGATGCGGGCGGACACTGAAGCGAACAAGCATTCCGAACGCAAGGATAACCGCCAGTATGGTATAAATACTATTTGGCAGTCTGGCGCGTTTTGCGGATAAATACAGCACAACAAATATTCCCAAAACCAGAATTAACCTTAATACCGAAAGCATAAGGTAATCACCCATGCTGTAAAGGAAATATGTCAATACATCCCAGCCCCATTCAAACGGAATCCAGTATGTGCCGGCAGTTAAAAATCCAAATACATCGTACGAAGGAATTGAAAAACCCGTGCCCGCAATATATCTGCCGGTTGCAAGATGCCAGAATACATCATCATCTATGAATAGTTTTGAAGTGGCAAGTATACCAATCAGCACAATGAGAAACCCCGTCAAAACATACCCCGAAAAGGCTGGAAAACGATTGTCAGCCATGCTTTTTCCTGAAACGGAAGTTGTCACTTTTGTTTTCTCCGGATTTTTACCTTTTGATGATGATGGTTTCACAATTATTGTATATTGGCTGATTATTTAAACAAAATTAATTATTATGTAACCCAAATGAAAGTGAGTCAGTACAATAAAAAAGGCGACCATTGCAGATCGCCTGAATAAAAAAATAAAATATTACACTATTTCAATAGAATCATTATTTTAGTATCAGTAAAATCTCCGGCATTTATTCTGTAAAAATATACACCGCTCGAAAGTCCCGAAGATTCATATGTTACCTCATAACTTCCGGGCTTAAGTTGTTTATCGACAAGTGTTGCTATTAGCTTACCCTGAATATCATACACAGACAGGAATGTCTGTGCTACTGATTTACCGCTTATATCAAATTTTATTTTTGTTGCCGGGTTGAAAGGATTAGGGTAATTTTGTGAAATTGAAAATTCTTCAGGTATATTCTGAGTAATTACAGAAATACCGATTGGCTCAGCATGAAGCAAGGAGTCTGTTTTTGCAACATACATATTACTTGCAGAATTGACGTTTGCAGTACCACCAAGTATATATCCTCCATCATTGGCTAATTCCAAATCATTAAACCAACCTCCTCTATCGGCAGGGAAAAATGTAACCTGTTTTATCAGGACTCCATTTGTATCTACTATTTTGATCAATGCTCTGGTATATAAAAAATTTGCGGTATCTGCTGAGCCAGCTAGAATATATCCTAAACCTGGCTTATATTTTACTCCTGAACACTCCTCAGAATAAACACCACTATACGTTTTTTGCCAAATCAAATTTCCGGAAGTATCTAATTTAAGCAAATATGACTCACTGTGAGTATTATATGAACTAGAATAACCTCCGATTAAATACCCAAAATTTCCTAATGTTTCTGACGAATAAGCTGCATCAGTATTTGTACCCCCAAAAACTTTACTCCATATTGTATCTCCAACATTATTTGTTTTAATAATTAATATATCTGATGGATTATTATTAATCCAACCGGCTAATAAATATCCTTGTTCTAATATTAGCAATTCTTGGATTGATACACCAACGCCAAAATTCATTATTTTATTCCACTGTACATTGCCGACATTATCAACTTTAATCAATATTATACTGCTATAACTAAAAAGCGTGGTACGCCCAACTAAAATAAATCCGTTATCAATTGTTTGCTTTACACAATTACCCTGATCCAGACTACTGAATGAATAATATCTTTGCCATTGAATGTTTCCTGAAGAATCAGTTTTGACTAAAAAAACCTTTGAATTCCCTACTGCTGAATCTGAATATCCACCTATATTAAATCCATTATCGTTTGTTATCTCAGCCCACCTTGCATTTGCATATCCAATTCCGTATATCTTTACCCATAAAATATTACCATACTTATCTAATTTTGTAAGATTAATTTTATATTCATTATTTAATCTGGTGCTTCCAATTGCGGCAAACCCACCGTCGTTGGTTTGCAAAACTTTGCTTACACCGCCGAAATCATTATTTAGAATTCTTTGCCATGTTAGAGGCTGGCTGTAGGTACAAATAGCAATAAATAAACTGAATATAACAATAATCAGAATTTTATTAGTTTTCAGAATATTTTGTTTATTTAATGTCATATTTTCTTTATGTAACATTTACAGAAGGATTCCAGTAAGTATATTTTCTAAAATAATACACTTTTAGGCTTTTTGCAATATTAAAGCAGAACCTTGATTAACCGGATTAAACGATTAACATGACTATTTTTTAATAAAAATTCGTTTTACAAATAATCTTTGATTAAATAAATTTTATGATATCTTTACGTTATATTTCAGCATCAAGGCTCGGGTATTTATAAGCATCTTTTGGCAATTATCGGGTTCAATACAAATATAATACAGCAATTAAGGCAGAACAATGATTTGGGTCACAAAAAAAGGCGACCATTGCAGATCGCCTGAATAAAAAAATAAAATATTACACTATTTCAATAGAATCATCTTCTTCGTATCAGTAAAATCTCCGGCATTTATACTGTAAAAGTAAACACCACTCGATATTCCCGATGCGTCAAATGAAATTTCATAACTTCCGGGTTTAAGTTGTTTATCGACAAGTGTTGCTATTAGCTTACCCTGAATATCATACACAGACAGGAATGTCTGTGCTACTGATTTACCGCTTATATCAAATTTTATTTTTGTTGACGGATTAAACGGATTTGGGTAATTCTGCGAAAGAGAAAATTGTTTCGGTATTTCGCTGCCAATCGGAGTAATACCTACAGGATTCTGGATAAGATCTCTTTCGTAAATTCCATTTCCGTGCGTTGTTGCCCTTATGTTGCGGCTTGTGTTAACAACTGTCAGATCGAATACCAATGCATACGGCATTCCAGTTGCAAACGTAAACCAGTTTGCACCTGCATTTGTACTTACATAAACGCCAAGATCGTTGCCAACGTATATATTCTGCTGGTAAAGCGGGTCAATGCATACTGTCTGGTGCGGAATATCCGGCAGGTTTCCTGAAATATTCTGCCAGCTAGAGCCGCCGTTTGTTGTGCGGTAAACGTGACCTGTGCCGAATCCACCAAAGGTTGCGTACACAACCATTGAGTTATTAGGATTAACATGAATATCCGTCGGGTACCGGTTCGGTATCTGCCCGTTTGATACATCTGTTAAAGTATTTCCGGTTAGCTTATATATTTTTGCATCCTGGCTGTTAATAACAGGAATGGTCCCTATATAAACCGTATCGCTTGATGTTGCCGAGGCATCCATTGAAAGCGCTTTAGCGCCGAGTATACCAACGCTTACCCATGAGCCGCTGCCTGTCGTAGATTTATACAGATTCGTTCCGCCAACATAAAGTATGTTCGGATTTGCGCGCGTTGAAATGAACGGTGCTGCAAAGCAGTAGTTAGATGCGTTCCCTGCTCCCGGGGGTCCGATGTTTGACCAGCTTACTCCCCTGTTACCTGAGCGGTATATATCTCCGTAGGAATATTCAGTATAGCAGATATTATCATTCTGTGAATTGATGGCACATGTGAATCCGTCGCCTACAAATGTTTTATACCATGCAGTTGTACCCTGGTAAAACGCTGAGCGGTTATCCTGCAGGCCGCCAAGGCAGAAAATGGAATCCTGCATTGAGTTTGCGAAGCTTGCGTAAAATTGTGATGTAACGTAACCGCCGTTGCATGAATAATATGTCTCCCCGAAGTCATTTGAGCGGTACAGCCCGCCATCGGTAATGCAGTAAAGTTTATTCGGGTCTAACGGATTTGAAATAAAATAATGATGATCTGCATGCGCGAAATTACTTGAGGAGCTCTCCGGCTGACCCGGAGGAGTTGCCCCGGTATTCCACGCAGACCAGTTTGATTTTGTTGTAAAATTTGAGCCGCCGTTAATTGATTTAACCAAATCAATTGTGCCCACTACTATCTGGTTGGGATCGTTGGCTTTTACCAAATGCGCATTGTTGAACCACCCCTGGTTGCCTATACCAACCCCGGTGGTTCTCAGGGTCCACGATAGTCCCGCATTTGTGCTGGTATAATATCCCACATATGATAGATCATTAGCGACACTTGCGTATACAAGATCAGGGTTACCCTTATAAAGTTCAATAGTTGTTTTCCCGGTCCATGATGCAGGTAAACCTCCTGTTAATTTAACCCATGATGTGCCTGCATTGGTAGTTTTGTAAATACCTACATTCGCATTGGGTACGTTGTTGGTTAAGTTACCAATTGATACATAAAGCACACTTGTATCTGCCGGGTTTATTTCCATATCCATCGCCATCTGGTGATTAAGCACCTGGAACCATGTAGTGCCGGCATTAATTGATTTCCATACACCCTCAGTAGTCGCTGCGTATACAGTATTCCTGTTTTTTGGATTGAGTATTACACTCCACACCCCCCGCTGGTTATTGTATGACCAGTCAAGTGATTTAACCCATGAGGTTCCGCCATTGGTAGTTTTTAATATCCCGATGCCGTACATGCCGCGTGTAACACGGATATCCAAGCCGTTAAACGAATACTGGTACCCGTAACTTTCACCGGTGCCAATATACATTGTCTGCGGGTTCGCAGAATCAATAGCGATCGAGCTTACCGCAAGTGATGGATACCCTGTTTCTATCATTGTCCAGGCGCTTGCGCCAAGTCCGCCTGTAACAGATTTCCACAATCCACCGGAAGCTGAGCCCATAAATAATGTTGCTGTATCAACCGGACTGAAAGCCATACACAGGCTGCGCCCGCCGATGTTATTGGGTCCGATTGACTGCCACTGCGTTGGTGAATCATGAACAGCGTCATAACTTGGAATGGTTTTGGAGTGCTCATACCCGGCAAAAAATTTATCCTGCGGAATGTCATTATCCGGGAATGACCTGATCTGGCTCATCAGCTGCATTGATTCCATTACGCCCGAAGGCCTGTTGGGATCCTTTTTTTCTGCTGCCGGAAAGCGTTTGCCGTTTTCGTCAACTGTTATTTCTTTGGTTTTGAAATTTCCGGAAACAAAGTAAAATACCAATACTGATGTTAACAAAAGAAAAACTATAAATACTGTATATTTATTTTTCATATGCGGTATTAAAATATAGACAAATAAAACGTAATTTGCTTAATAATAATGTATAAAGGATAAATTTACAATTGAATAAGGTATTTCAAAACTAACCAATGCGGTTAGTTTTTTAACTGAGCAAG
Organism: Ignavibacteria bacterium; assembly: GCA_030835085.1. GTDB lineage: Bacteria > Bacteroidota > Ignavibacteria > Tepidaquicellales > OLB5 > OLB5. The sequence continues at coordinate 19,781 of JAUQWQ010000150.1, read as the reverse complement.
TTCCCTCAGAAAATTCCAGTTATACAGGCCGGTATCATGCCCGTCTTTCCATTTCAGCTGAATTGCATAATTTCCCACAATTTCAGCTTTTTCAAGCATAAATGATTCTTCAGTTAAGGGTGCTTTGTTTTGCGGAGTATATTTATATAGCAGCACTTCTTCGCCGCTGCAGCCCGCACAGGGACAGTTTTCACGGAGCAATTTTGCTTCTACATCGAATTCCATTCCGTCATCAAATGAAATATGGAATGTGGAATTATCGGGGTTACGTTTGAATTGAGTGAGTATCATTGGTTATCAATCAACTCATTTCTAACATTTTCTGAATCGGTTTTAATGCTCTCATGCGGATTTCCTCATCAAGAGTTATTTCCGGTTTGCCGTCTTTCATGCAAAGGTAGAGTTTTTCCATGGTGTTTAATTTCATGTAGGGACACTCATTACAAGCGCAATTTGCATTTGGCGGTGCGGGGATAAATTTCTTCGAAGGCGAAGCCTTCTGCATCTGGTAGATTATACCCTCTTCGGTGGCAACAATGAATTCATTTGCGGGATTATCTTTTGTAAAATTCAAAAGCGCACTTGTTGAGCCAACAAAATCAGCGCGGTTCAGTACAACTTCTTCACATTCAGGGTGAGCGATAAGCAGTGCGTTCGGATATTCAGTTTTAAGCCCGATGATTTTTTTATCGCTGAAAGTTTCATGGACAATACAGCTTCCATCCCAAAGAAGCATATCGCGTCCTGTCTTTTTAATTATGTAGCGACCCAGATTTTTATCGGGCGCGAAAATTATTTTTTGTTCTTTAGGAATCTGCTCAACTATTTTTACTGCATTTGATGATGTACAGATAATATCACTAAGCGCCTTAACGGCTGCGGAGCAGTTTATGTAGCTTATCACCAAATGATCAGGGTGTTCTTCACGGAATTTTTTAAATAGCGGCGCGGGACAGCCTTCGGCAAGCGAGCAGCCTGCGTTTAGATCAGGCAGCAATACTTTTTTTGTTGGATTCAGTATCTTCGCGGTTTCCGCCATAAAATGAACGCCGGCAAATACTATTACATCAGCTTCAGTCGATGCCGCGCGGCGTGAAAGCTCAAGCGAATCGCCGATATGATCAGCCAGGTCCTGGATTTCTGATTCCTGGTAATAGTGTGCAAGGATAACGGCATTCATTTTCTTCTTTAATGCAATTATCTCTTCTTCCAGGTTAAGCGGCGCTATATCTATAACGGGTTTATTTAATGTAGTTTCCATTTTTAATATTTCTTTACTTCAGGGTCAATCCTGTCATGCCATGCTTGAATACCGCCAAGAAGGTTCTTCACATTGCTGTAACCTATGTTATCCTTCAGGTATAACGTTACATGATGCGAACGGTTCCCTGTTCTGCAATATACTATTATCTCAGTATCTTTATCTTCCGGCAGTTCATTCATTCTCTCAGGCAGTTCGCTCATTGGTATCAGCACGCCGCCGATATTGGATATATCCCTTTCATGGGGTTCGCGAATATCAAGCAGGTAAACTTTCTCACCTTTATCCACTCTCTGTTTATATTCTTCAACGGTAATTTCCCATTCGTTGTGTTCTGTCATACTTTCCTTTTTAATTGTGTTATTGCAGAATAATTCATAATCTATCAATTCGGTAATTAAAGGATCACTGCCGCAAACCGGGCAGGCAGGATCTTTTGCAAATTTAACTTCACGGAACTTCATATTCAGTGCATCAATAAGTAACAGCCTGCCGTTCAGCAATTCACCCTTGCCAAGAATGTATTTCAGCACCTCGTTTGCCTGGAGCGAACCCACTATTCCCGGCAGGACACCAAGCACTCCGCCATCGGCGCAGTTGGGTGAATCACCAGCCATTGGAGGCTCAGGGTACAAACACCTGTAACAGGGACCCGTTTTGGGATCAAAAAAAGATACCTGCCCGTCAAATCTTAATATGCTGCCGTAAACAAAAGGTTTGCCGAGCATCACGCATGCATCATTAACAAGATACCGGGTGGCGAAGTTATCGGTACCATCGGCAATAATATCATAATCCCGCAGAATATCAAATGCATTATCCCTTGTGAGCCGCTCATTATATAGAGTAATTTCTATATTAGGATTTATCTCCATTAAACGCTGTTTTGCAAGCTCTGTTTTTTGGTGACCCACATCATTTGTGGAATACAAAACCTGCCGTTGCAGGTTTGAGTAACTCAGTTCATCAAAATCAACAATTCCCAGTCTCCCAACTCCCGCAGCTGCCAGATACATACTGATCGGCGAGCCGAGTCCGCCTGCACCAAGCACCAGTATGCTTGCAGCTTTCAGCTTCAATTGGCCCGCTTTGCCGACTTCCGGAATTACCAGATGCCTGCTGTAACGCTCCAGTTCATTTGCGGTTAACTCTATATTATCAATAGTAATACTTTCGGGGATATCCTTCATTGCGAACAAAATTAGCTAAAAAGTAATTATATATAAAGGTTATAACATTAAATTGCAGTATGAAATTGCATTTTCAGCCGGTTTTCGGGATGTTCATACCCATTTAGCAATAGAATAGTAAGATAAAAATCATTATTTTTGCTGTTCTAAAAAGAAAATAAAAAATCACTATATATGTCCATCCAAAACGGAAAAAAAGCAAGTCCATTACTGAACAAAAGCGCATCAAAAAAAGAGTGGCTTAAAACCGCCGAAGAGCTTCCTACAACTGATATGAAGTTCACTTCACTTAGCGGTGAAGAGGTTGAACTGCTCTACACTCCCGAAGATGTAAAGAACATCGATCATGATTCAGAAATAGGTTATCCCGGTGAGTTCCCCTACACTCGCGGAATACATCACAATCTCTACCGCGGTAAGCTGTGGACAATGCGCCAGTTCGCGGGCTTCGGTTCCCCCGAAGATACTAATGAGCGCTTTAAATACCTGCTTGCCCACGGGCAAACGGGACTTTCAACAGCGTTTGATATGCCTACACTTATGGGCTGGGATTCCGATGACGAGCTTGCCGAAGGCGAAGTGGGTATTTGCGGAGTTGCAATATCTTCACTTGATGACATGAAGGTGCTCTTCAATGGTATTCCTTTGGATAAAGTATCAACTTCTATGACAATAAACTCACCCGCAGCAATGATGCTGGCGTTTTATCTTGGCGTAGCCGAAGAACAGGGTGTACCTTTTGATAAACTGCAGGGTACCATGCAGAATGATATCTTAAAAGAATACATCGCACAGAAAGAGTTCATCTATCACCCAGAGCCCTCGATGAGAATTATTGTCGATATGATTGAGTACTGTAAGGATAACGTTCCTAAATTCAACCCCGTATCTGTAAGCGGGTATCATATCCGCGAAGCGGGTTCAACCGCTGCGCAGGAGCTTGCATTTACACTGGCTGATGGTTTCGCCTACATTGAAGCGTGCATAGCACGCGGCATGGATGTTGATTCATTCGCACCAAGAATTTCATTCTTCTTTAATTCTCATTTAGATTTCTTCGAAGAGATCGCGAAGTTCCGAGCCGCAAGGAAAATTTATGCAAAACGCATGCGCAACAAATACGGCGCCAAGAATCCCAAGTCATGGACACTGCGCTTCCATACACAGACTGCGGGATGTTCACTTACAGCGCAGCAGCCTGAAAACAATATTGTAAGGACAGCCATCGAAGCATTGGCAGCAGTACTTGGCGGCACGCAGAGTCTGCACACAAACTCAATGGATGAAACTCTTGCTCTTCCATCCGATAAGGCTGTAAAAATTGCTTTAAGAACCCAGCAGATAATTGGATATGAGCATGGTGTTATAAATACAGTTGATCCTTTGGGCGGAAGCTACTACGTGGAAGCACTCACAAAGAAAATGGAAGATGAAGCCGAAAGATATTTCGAAAAAATTGATGCTCTTGGAGGCGTAATTGCTTCAATTGAAGCTGGATTCTTCCAGAAGGAAATTGCTGACGCTGCGTACCACTACCAGTTAGAGCTTGATAAGAAAGAAAAAATTGTCGTAGGACTGAATGATTTCATTGAAGAAGATGAAAAAATAGATATACCTATCCTCAAAATTTCAAAGGAAGTGGAACGTGTTCAGGTAGCAAGATTAAAAGAAATGAAAGCATCCCGTAACAACGAAAAAGTGCAGGAAACACTTGCCGCAATGGTGCAGGCTGCCAATGATAACCTGAACCTGATGCCCAGGATTCTTGACTGCGCAAGGAATCATGTAACACTTGGTGAAATGTGCAACGCGCTTAAAGAGCCGTTCGGCGTTTACGAAGAACAGGCTGTATTTTAAAATATGAATTTTTGATGATTTCTTAACCCCTCCCATTATTTGTGAGGGGTTTTTTATTCCCCATAAGAAATCTTTTCAAAATCTTAACCCGCCTTTGATGCGGGAATCGCTCAAAAGAAAGTAACAGAACTCAGTGCGGAAAGAAATTCTATTTCAAGTAAACCCTCTATAAAAAATAACCGTTTTTTGCAGGTATTTCTGAATTGAATATATCTTTCAAATGAGATACTTTTACTTTAATTATTATTGATATCTTAAATTAAAGGCTAAATAACAGGATAACAGCACATTATTTTACAATCATTCAAAAATACTGATAAGCACATTTTAACTATAATTATACTTTACATATTTATACAGGCTGCTTATTTGGTTACGGAATACACCATCGCAGGCGGAAGCTTTGGACTCCCGCTGGATGACGTATGGATTCACTTCCGCTTCGCGGAAAACTTCGCGCACGGATATTTTTACCAGTATAACCCGGGTGAGCCAACTCCCGGTACAACTTCACCGCTCTGGGTAATTGTACTTGCGGTACCATTTTTGTTCTCGCAAAACCTGATACTCCCCTATGCGCTGTTTGTCAGCTCATTGTTTTTCCTTCTGGCGCTCATTCAGTTATACAAATTATGCGTTAAACTTGGTTTTGACGGCGTAACCTCGCTTCTGATCACGCTGGTCACAATGGCAGCCGGCAGGCTGCTCTGGTCATCACTATCGGGAATGGAAATAACTTTGTTTGTACTGCTAAGTGTTCTCATTTTCAGCAGTCACTTAAACGAAATTACAACCGGAAAGGTATCTTTATTAACGGGGTTACTGCTGGGCTTTGCCGCCAACACACGGCCCGAAACATACCTGCTTGCGGGTCTGTATTACCTTACTTCATTGTTCTTTATTCGTACAAAACTAAAAGGAAATTTCCCGAAGCTTATTTTATCCGGCGTAGTATTTTTAATTCTGATGCTTCCCTATCCGCTATTTTCTTATATTCATACGGGGGGATTTTTACCCAATACCTACGAAGGACAGGTTGGCGCAGCACAGTACCTGCCAAGCTTTGATTTTATTAACGCTACAGCAAGAATGTTTGCAAAAGATAATTTTATTATCTTTATTTTATGGGGATTAAGCACAATATATTTTATTTATTCAATTTTTAAGAAGAAAATTGACGGCAATTTCCTTTTAATAAACCTGTGGATCTTAATGCTGCCTTTGGTTTCATCAATTGTTGCCCCAAACTGGCGGCACCATGGCAGATATTTAATTCCGCTTATTCCATTTATTAACATTTCCGCAATATATATATTGCGTAAGCTGCACGCGATTTACGAAGCAAAAGGTTATAAGCGTTATACTCTTTTCCGGAAAGGCACTATTGCCTTAGTGCTTATTGCTTCAATTAACAGCGCAGTGCTTTATGCGGGAGTTTTGGGATGGAACGTTGAAAATATCAACAACCAGCAGGGCAAAATTTCAGCATGGCTGAAGGAAAACCTGCCCGGTGAAACTGCCTTCGGCATGAACGATATAGGTTACATAACATTTGTAACTAAAAAATATGTGGTTGATATGGCCGGACTTGTAACCCCCGAAGTTTTCGGTTTTCAGAAAATGAGTTACGAAGACGGCACTATTGCCTTGTTCAAATTCCTTAAGGCAAAAGGCGTGAATTATATTATTATTTATCCCGGATGGTTTGGGTACATAATGGACCATTATTCGGGAGCATTCACGCAGGTTCACAGCCAAAGGCTAGAAAAGAACACAATTTGCGGCGGCATTGAAATGATGGTATACAAGGTTGACTGGGATAAGATCGATTTGAATAAAAGTATCCCTGGACAAAACACAAAATAATATCGTATTGTAATAAAACTGATAAATGATAATCCACCTTTTTAAACTTATTCGCCCCAAACAATGGATCAAAAACTTCTTCGTTTTCGCTCCGCTGTTATTTTCGCGGCATATTTTCCATTTGGAGTATGTCATACCCTCCATTGCTGCATTCATAATATTTTCACTGGCTTCAAGCGCGGTGTATATTATTAATGATATAATGGATGTTGAAAGCGACAGGGTCCACCCGAAGAAAAAATACCGCCCTATCGCATCAGGGGAAGTAAGCGTAAAACAGGCAATGCTTTTCCTTGTGATAATCGTTATCGGCATCGCGGCAGGACTCATCTTCCAGAGACCGGTATTTTCGTTTGTGATAGTACTTTACCTTATTACAAACCTGCTGTATTCGTTAAAAGTAAAATCAATAGTACTGCTTGATGTATTTTTTATATCATTCGGGTTTATGTTGCGTGTACTTGGCGGCGCAGCCGCTATAGGCGTATCGGTATCAAGCTGGATGATACTTACCACGATTTTTATATCACTCTTCCTTGCAATATCAAAACGGCGCAGTGAGCTTTCACAAATTGTCAACAAAGAAAATATTGATAAACAGCGTAAAGTATTAAAGGAGTATTCCGTTGAATTTGCCGACCAGATAAACACCATCGCGGCAGCGGGAACTATAATTTCGTACGCCCTGTACACGGTTTCCGAAAGAACTGTTTACACTTTCGGTACAGAAAAGCTGATATACACAACACCGTTTGTGATATACGGCATATTCCGTTATATGTACCTGATGCACCAGAAGAATTTGGGCGAATCTCCAACTTCTATCGTCACAAAAGATATTCCCATAATACTTGATGTGCTGGCATGGTTCGTGTTTTCAATACTTATCATTTACAGGCAAAGCATTCCGTACCTGCCGCAGCTTCTGCAGAAACTTTATCCTTAATTTACCGCATTGAAGCGATATAAAGCGGAACTGCTTTTATTCCTCACTGCCACCATATGGGCAGGCACATTCCCCATAGTAAAAATTTCGATGGCTACAATTCCCCCGTTTTATTTTGTGGGGATAAGATTCTTAATTGGCGCATTGCTGTTTACGCTAATATTTTTTGGCAGGTTGAAATTCACCTCTCCCGGAATAATTAAAGCCGGCTTACTGCTTGGATTTTTCCAGTTCGCGGGATTCTGCACACAAACCATCGGCATGATATACACCACCGCGTCAAACTCCGCGCTTATAACAGGCATAACTATACTGATAGTCCCTTTTGCGCAGTACGCAGTTGTGAAAAAGAAGGTCCATATAGAAAACTGGATAGGCGTTGCAGTCGTGCTTGCGGGGCTGTACCTGCTCACACAGCCCGATGTTAACGGGCTTAATATCGGCGACCTTATCACAATGTTCTGCGCGTTTGCATGGGCATTTTACATTATTTACGTTGACGTATATACCAACAAATATGATATAATTACACTGATATTTATTCAGCTTTGGTTTGTTGTGATTGCCGCAGGCGGTACGGGATTTATTTTTGAGGACTTCCGGGCCATAGCATTTACGCAGAATGAAATACTATCATTATTGTACATGGGTATTCTGGCGACATTTGTTACAACCTTACTGCTTAACAGGTTCCAGAAAGAAACCACGCCCATACGGGCAAGTATTATTTATACATGGGAGCAGCCCGCGGCGGTGCTGCTTGCGGTAATTTTCATTAATGAACATTTTTCGCCCTGGCAGCTATTAGGCGGCGGCATAATGATAGCGGGTATATTATTTTCTGAGACGTATGAGTATTTTAAGATCAGGTTAGCCCAAAATAAAACCTGAGAGATCTTTTTAGACCTCTCAGTTTTAATAATTTAATCTGTGACATTACTATCTCGCATTTTTTACTTGCATTTGCCCCAGCCATATATTATATTTGTTTATATATGCATATTGCATATATAAACTTAATACCGTTACCATGAATAAGCAAAAAAAACGGCGGAATTCCGGCTTTCCGGCGATTGGGGAATTTACCCTCAACGACTGGAAAAACGCCCAATCCACTGTGTATTGCGCATTCCAGTCGGTCAATCTTTATTTTTTATTTCCCGAATTTCCGGAAATTCCAATGGTTCAGCACAGCTGTGTCGGGCCCCAAAGGGGTAAACTAAACCTAAGACCTGCAAAAGCAAAAACCTCTGCGTCTCTCTGTGTACTCTGTGGTTAAATGCTTTTGATCCTCTTTCAAAAAAAAACAGCTGCAAAATTATCTATATGCGGGACTTACTTCACTTTTACTTATAATCTTCAGAACATTTTACTTAAATTGCGAAATATGAACTATATTCAGTACAGTGCGGTTAAAATAATTGTCTCAGGGCGTGTTCAGGGCGTTGGCTACCGCTATTTCATAGCCCGCTTCGCGGAGGACCTGGGTATCACGGGTTACGCGCGCAATATGTTTAATGGTGATGTTGAGATCACTGCCGAAGGCAGGCGGGAATTCCTTGACGCATTAATAGAAAAAGCCGGCCAGGGTCCAAATGGTGCACGGGTAAATACCTGCAAAGTAGAGTGGCTTGACTTTAAAAAGAAATACGATAAATTTGAGATATTATAATAAAATAACTGAAAAAATCCCCGAAAAAATCTACTTTTTTAGCTTAAATTTCTAAGCAATAACCTAAAAATCAATAAAAAATGCTTAAAAAACTTGTTTTCTTCGCCTTATTTTTCGCTTCACCGGTATATCTTACTGTATTCGCACAGTCAGAAATTCCGGCATTTGATTTTTTGAGAGTAGAGACCGGGGCAAAAGCATCATCACTTGCAGGTGCATTTGATACGTACACAGATGACCCCAATGCGATGTTCTACAATCCCGCAAGCTTAAGCACAATTACAAATAACAAGGTCTCTGCAGGTTTCGGCAAGTACCTGCTCGATATGAACTTCGGGACTCTTGCTTACGCGCAGAAGTATAAAGATATTGGCTGGTTTGGAATAGGCGTAAAGTATTTTGATTACGGCTCTTTTGATAGAGCTGATGAATCCGGCACTCCGACAGGCGAAACATTCAATGCCAACGACCTGATGGTCTCGGTGGGTTACGGTAATTTTATTTACGAAAGGATAAATTACGGCATAACGGTTAAGTATATTTATTCCGGCATTGCTGAGTATAAATCATCAGCTGTTGCAATGGATTTTGGTATGCAGTATCACATGCCTGAATCACAATTATCATTAAGTTTCGGTGTTAACAATCTTGGTGCGCAGCTAAGTTCATATATTAATACAAAAGAAAAGCTCCCGCTGGATATAAGAGTGGGTATATCCAAAAGGCTTGAGCACACTCCGGTAAGGCTTAATGTAACATTCAGCAAGCTGAACGAAAGCCGCGAAAAGCTCATCCAGCATATAAAAGCTTTTTCTATAGGCGCAGAATTCATTTTCAGTGATTATGTTTCAGCGCGCTTAGGTTATGATAACGAAAGCCGCCAGGATATGAAGCTTGGCACTTCACTTGGCATCTCAGGATTTTCAACAGGCTTAGGTATCCGCTTCGCTGATAAGTATGTGTTCGATTATTCACTGAACTCACTTGGTAAAGTTGGCAGCACACACAGAGTAAATTTGGGGTATATATTTAATTAACATTTATATAATAAGGAGAAAACAAAATGTTCAATGAAGAAGGTATTGCAGGCGGCGCAGGAATGGAAGGTGCAGCTGGCGGAGCAGGGAAAACCGAACGTACATATATAGTGCAGTCAGGTGATACACTCAGCAAAATTGCCAAGGAGTATTACGGCGATGCAGGCAAGTATATGGATATATTCAACGCCAATACAGATAAGCTTTCTGACCCTGATAAAATTCAGGTCGGCCAGGAATTGATAATTCCGTAGGTAATTATTCAAAAGTGCCGGTTGATAAATCGGCACTAAAAAATCTATCTAAGAAAGAGATTCCCGCTTTCGCCCCATAGGGGTGAACAGGGAATGGATCACAACAATGCATAAAAAACTCACTTACTTCATCCAGTCCTTCATAATAATTCTGTTTACTGCGGTTTTTTTGTATTCATGCGGCAACGATGACATAGTAACAAATACTCCACCGCCGGAATCTGTTGATACATCGGATTTTCAGTACCCGTTCACGATCGGTTCATATTGGAATTATACATTAACCGTTTCAGCGGAAAATATCCGGCCTGATTCTATTCAGTATTACTTTAATTCATATCCTTTAACAGGCTACGGGTATACTGAAATTTTATATGATACTGTAGTACAGATAGGCGGACCTGTGAGGGTTATTTATGACAGGCTGATATTGGGCAATGATACCGCGGCAAGCAGGTATTATTATACAAATAATGAATATTCGTTGGTTTGTTACGGGTACAGAGGTTCTACATCTGCATCATTTCCGTTCAGAAAACTGAATGACAGGTCATTTCCTAGCGGAATGTTATCTACCGGATTTGAGAACCTGGCTGCATCAGATACTTTTATGGTGATTAGTCCGCCGGTAGTGGTATTAAAATACCCTGTTGTAAAAAATACCGAGTGGGTTATGATTGATCAGGGAACAAGTACTATTTCAAAGAGATATATTTCCTGGGAAAATTACCATCTTGATACTGTGACTATACCCTGTATTAAGACACAAAGGATCTTTTCAAACAACAGTGACTGGGTATTATATGATTATTATTCAAAGTACGGGCAAATGAAAAAGAATTACCTTCTGAAAAATAAACCATACCCCAATATCCAGGGTTATACAATTGGTTTTTATGATAGGCGCGAAGAATACAATGTAACATCATTTTATATTGCCGCGCCTTAAAATCAAAATTTATGAGATCTCTTAAATTAGTTTTTTTATTGTTATTTTTTGCTGTGATATACAACGGATGTAAATCAGAAGACTCAATAAACAATTCGGTCTCTGTGCCGGTTGATACAACCGGGTTCGTTTATCCGTTTGATATTGGTAATTACTGGAACTACGAAAATGTTTCAACAGTGTCAGATATCCGCCCGGATTCAATAGCGCACTTCTTCTCAGAATATCCGCTTTATGGTGGCGGAATTATGCGGATAGTTAAGGATACTTTGATGAATGGGGAGACAACCCGGCAATTTGTTGATAGCTATACACAGGATTCAGTTACATTCACCAGCAAAATATATTACATTCAGTCGGATACAGCTTTGATACAGTATGCATACTCAATATATGCTTCTTCCGGAATCTTTCCGCGGCAAAAAAACAATTTACACTTAAAATTTTCCGGCAGAGAAACAAATTCACCAATAGAGCTTTTGCTGCAATTTAAAATTTCAGCATCAAACATTCCAATGGATACTTTGATCTTCGAAAACCCTACACCCCAGGCCTTGAGGTATCCAATAGTTACAAATCACCAATGGATTTACAGGAATTTCGAACAAAGTATACTTACTAAAAAGTATCTTCAATTTGAAAATTTAGGAATAGGACATTTGACTATAAGTTGTATCAAAACTGAATTCAAATGGTCAACAATTGATGATATGGAAGCATATCAATATTACACCAAATACGGGAAATTAAAAGACTATTTATACCTGAATGATGTAATGGTTACTAATGAGTTTGGTCATATTTTAGGTACAATTGATATCAAAGAAATAACGAATGTAACATCATTTCATGTAGCCGAGATAATGCCCTGACTACTTCAGGGCATTATCTTTAAACTTCTGCGCGGTTTCCTTTGAGTTTTCAACATCGCGCATACCAAGCACCATATCATAATATTTCACAGCTTCAGGCTTATTGCCCTTTTGCTCATAAATTACTCCGGTACCTAAAATTGAAAAAACATAATATGGTGATTCTTCGCCCGGCTTATCGGTTATCTTGCAGATCTCAATAGCCGCTTCATATTTCTTGAGCGCTTCATCAAGATTGCCTGTTCTGCTGTAACATACACCAAGGTAATAATTAACTTCACGGCGTATGTAGTTATTGTTGTAGCCCGGTTTATTGCTATCTGCTTTGGCTAGCATGCCTCCGTATAATGTAATACCGGCATTGTAGTTATTAAGACCAACATAACATTTTCCAAGGAATCTTTCAAACACAGGATTACCCGGGTACATTGCGGTCAGCTTCTGTGCATACTTCAGTGCTTCAAGGTAATTCTTTTCGTAGGATAAGTGAATGTACGCAAGTGTTACAGTTGCTTCGGTCTTTGAATATCTGCCATTATCGGCGCAGTCCCTCAGCTGGTTTAAGCCCAGCTCTTTATTCCCTTTAGGGAAAAAGAATAACACTGCTTTTAAGAATGGGTATCGGTCAACAACATAATCAACTGCGTAATTGTAAATGCCAAGCCCAAGTATGGCGTCTTTGTTTGCTGGATTCAGTTCATAACTTTTTTGTATCAGGTTCAATCCCTGTTTGCCGTCATCTATTGCTTTCAGCCAGTTATCGCGCATTACGTTCATAAATCCGCGGTAGCCTATTACTCCGCCAAGCAGGAATGTCGCCCAATCATTGTTCTCATTTTCATCAAGGCGTTCTTCGCAAATTTTTATACAGCGGTCTACTTTGCTTAAGTAGTTATAATCATTTGAGCGGTCATCTTTGTTCATATATATCTTCCACCATTCGGTCATAGATTGGAAGAAGTAACCGGTAGGATCTTTGGGGTCCTCATCAACAAGAGCCTGGAATATGGTATTAGCTGAATCAAATTCCAGCTTATATACATGGTCAATACCTTTGAGTATCTTTTCATCCCTTGACTGCGAAAATATCACAGGACTGACAAGTAAAACAAACACCAGTATTTTATGAATATTTCTCATAAATAGTATAACGAAAAAAAATTTCGTAAAATTTCAAGTGAAGATACATTTAACAATAATTTACAAAGAAAAACCCCGCTCTGTTTATAGTTCGGGGTTAGTTAAATATTAATTAGAACAATCTAGAATCCAATGCCGTAATACTTGAATCCGTTTTTCCGGACAAATTTAGGGTCATATATGTTTCTTCCGTCAAAGATTACACGCTGTTTCATCAGCTTTTTGAGCTTATCAATATCAAGCTTGCGGAATTCATTCCACTCAGTAACAAGCAAAAGTCCGTCTGAATTCTTTAATGCTGAATAATTATCTTTATAAATTTTAACCTGTTTAAACTTCCTGCCATACAACATTTTGAAATTATCGCTTGCAACGGGGTCATATGCGTTAATCTTCGCGCCATATGAAAGCAGCTTCTCAATAATTGTAAGCGCAGGTGCTTCCCTTAAGTCATCTGTTCTGGGCTTATATGATAAGCCCCATATCGTGAAAGTTTTACCTTTGATGTTATTCTTATTGTGGGCAAGAATCTTATCAACCATTATAAGCTTCTGCCTGTTGTTGATCTCATCTATGGCTTTGAGAATTTTAAAATCGTACCCCTTTTCCTTTGAGGTATTAAGCAGGCCCTTTACGTCTTTCGGGAAGCAGCTGCCGCCGTATCCCACACCCGGGAATAAAAAGCTGGAGCCAATTCTTGGGTCTGAGCCGATACCGCGGCGGATATTATTAATATCCGCTTTAACAATTCCGCTCAGGTTTGCAAGCTCATTCATGAATGATATCCTTAGCGCCAGCATTGAATTTGCCGCGTACTTGGTAAGCTCACTTGAGCGTTCATCCATCAGTATGAACCGCTCTGATACACGCATGAAGCTACTGTACAATTCCTGCATTATCTTTGCAGCCTTTTTGCTCTTGGTGCCAACAACAACCCTATCAGGTGACATAAAATCAGGCACAGCAGCGCCCTCTTTCAGGAACTCAGGATTAGATACTACATCGAATTTCTTATTAGTTTTCGATGCAATAAGTTTTCTCACTTCATCGCAAGTTCCCACCGGAACTGTGCTTTTGCTTACAATAACTTTATATCCATTTATGTATTTTGCCATACCGCCTGCAACATCAAGCACATGCCTAAGATCAACTGAGCCGTCTTCGTACGGGGGAGTTGGCAGGCACAGAAATATTACATCAGTCTTCTGTACAACATCCTTAAGGCTGGTTGTAAATTCAACCCTTCCTTCAGCTATGTTCTTTTCAAGAAGTTCTTCAAGGCCCGGTTCGTATATAACCGGGTCGCCCTTTTTGAGGCGTTCAATTTTTTTCGCATCCAGATCCATACAAATGACATTGTTCCCGTTTTCTGCGAAGCATACCCCGGAAACAAGTCCAACATAACCGGTACCGATAATTCCAAGTTTCATAATTGTGTTTTTAAGATGCAGCGCTTTGCTGCTTAATATCTGAAATTTTATAATTGTATTTAATGAAATAAAACAAACCTGCTGCCATAAACAGCAGAAAACTCATTGCATGGGTTGCAGTGCCATAACCCAGTGCGGCAGGCTCTGATACCATGAACATATTAACGAGTGTAACTTTGCATATGTAGTGATAAGGACCTGTTGCCGCAGGCGAAGGAATAAACATTGCAACGTTTATGAGAACAAGCAGTAAATTAGCATCCCATAACCCGTGCAGCAGGCCGGTGCCATCACCGGCGGTAAGTATACCAAATGAGTAAAAAGGAATATAAGTACTCACAAGATACGCGGCCCATATCAAAACCGAATAAAGAGCTATCCTGAAAAAGAGCGATGGTTTCTTAAGCACTTCAAAGCCTGTCAGCAGTGAATCAAAAATATTATCAACTTTTTCGTGCAGCTTAGCCGGCAGAAATTTAGTAAAGTATTTAACAATGCTCAGGCTCTTACCAGGCTTGATTAACATAAAAAGTATCCAGGCAAGCATAAGAAATATAGCCGCCGAAAGAATTATTACCGCTGAGCCTATTGAAGGAATTGAATCAGTAATCCTGTCCTTAAAATAAATTAAAGCAACACCAAACATCACAAGGAACATCACTGTATCGATTATTCTTTCAACAATAATTGTAGCAAAAGCAGATGCCCGTGAAATATTTTCCTGTTTGCCAAGCATGTATGGACGCACTACTTCACCCGAGCGGGGGAAAAGGTTATTCATCATGTAACCTATAATTGTAGTAGCAAACAGATTTTTGAATGATATATCCTTTTTAATAGGCTCCATCAATACGCCCCAGCGGATAGCCCGCAGGGCTGAACCGCCGAAAACACCGATAGACATACCTATAAACACGTAAAGATAATTTGTGGTTTTTAAAATATTTAACAGCTCGGTAAGGTTCACATTCCTGAATGCCAGGTAAAGGAACAATGCCAGCAGTAAGGTGCTGATTACGATATTAAGTTTCCTGCCTCGGCTCAATTTGTTTTATCTCATATCGATTACTTCAGTTCCTTCCGGGGGACTGAAGGTAAACTTGGAATTGGCTACGCCAATGTTTGTCTGTATATTCTTTATAGAATATGTTGACGAAGATTCATCGGTAACTATATAGATCTTTTTGATGATCCAGTCATCCTTGCCGACCCAAAGCTTGGCTGATTTAACATAGCCGCTTTCCCTGGGCTTAAGTGAAAGCACATATACATCCTTACCGCTGAGTTTTTCGGTGCCGGTTAAGTCACTGTAAAAATTTTCGGGGTACTGGAACAGGTATTTATTGGGTGAAAATGTATTGCCGGTTTCCTTGTAATGATCAATTACCACCTGCTTTTTGCTTGGGGTATATGACCATGATGTGCTGCCATCAGTAACAATTGTCTGCGAGCCTGTCTCTATTCTGTACTTGTTCTCTTTCTTAATATAAAGAGTACCCGAAGAAGACTGCGCTTTGGATTTGTTGAACTTAATGGTTTGCGAAAACGATGCCTTGGCATCGGTAATATCCTTATATGCGCTTTGCACATTTTGAATAACTTCCTGGGCTGTAATATCATCCTGCGCAAAAACATGCGAATTAGTGAGAAAAACAGCTAAAATTAACAATTTTGAAAGAATAATTTTTGTCATTTTGGCTCCATATCAATTATAATTATACAAATTTACATTAATTTAATGTAATAAACAGTGGAAATTATTTAGTCATTCCCGAAAATTTCATGAAAAATTGTAAATAAAGGTGAAGATAAATAAAGGAGGGAAAATAGTTTTTCCCTCCTGAAAATCTGTCATTTAAAACCTGTTACCTGCCATTGTTGCCATCGCCCTGGTCACTTTTTTCGTTCTGGTTCTGCTTAACCTTCTTGTGTTTCTGCAGGTAATCCTTCACGTTACCAAACCTGTATGATAGATTCAGTGATGCCTGGCGCGAGCTCCAGTCATGCCGTGATGACTGAAAGTAATCCGCCGAGTTAACATCCTGCCCCCATTCCGATGTATCAAAGATATCACTAGCCTTCAAACTTACGGTCAGTGCGTCATTAAGGAATGTTTTGCTGATACCGATATCAAAATTCTGCGATGGTATTTCGGTGCCCTGTGCATTAATTTTTTTACCGGTGTATGAATAATACAGCTCAAGATCGAAGAAACCTGTGAAAGTAAATGTTGATCTTACATTCGCTTTCCATGAAAAGCCGTCTTCGGAGCCGTAATCAGTCAGCAGGGGGTCTGAATCGAACTTTGTATTATAGAAACTGAAAGTTCCGTTCAGGCTCATCCAGCTTAAAGCGCGTGAATTAAGCAGCAGGTCTAAGCCATATGATTTGGAGCCCGTCGCATTCTTAAATGTGGTAACCGTTATGTTTGAATCCTGCAGGTAATTATAGCTTGATATCACTCCGTGGTTCTGCCTGTAGAATAACAACGGGGTTACTGTAGCTATCTTGTTAAAGAACATAAAACTCAGCTCATATGAATCGGAATATTCCGGTTTCAGTTCAGGGTTACCTACCATAGCAAAATTAGGGCTCCATTTCCTGAAGAACGGATTCATCCTCCATATATTGGGCCTGGTTATTCTGCGGCTGTAGCTTAGCTGCAGCTGGTGTGATGCGCCGATCTTCTGTGATAGACTTGCCGAAGGGAAAAGATCAAAGTAGTTCTGTTTAAATTCCTGCGTTCCGGAAAGTAGCTCGCCCGTGGTATTGGTTTGCTCTAACCTCACACCGATTTTATAACTGAAATCCTTAATTGACCCCGAGAACGAACCATAAACCGCGTTAATATATTCGCTTAATTTAAAACGGTTCTTTGTTGCAAAATTTGTTACAAAATTACCTGTTGAGTAATCCAGGGTATCTGATTCGAACTCGTTATCGTTTGACCTGTAAGTTCCTTTATAGCCCGTTTCAATTTTTGTGCTTTGTGAAAGCGGGTGTGTGTAGTCTGTCTGTACATTCAGATTATAATTCTTGATGAGAGTTGTATCACGCTGATCAAGCGGTGTGTTGTTAACCGGTACCGAAAGTGAGTCGAAATCCTGTTTATTAAGCTGGAACTTCATTTCATTGCGGTTACGTGAAAATGTGATATCACCTGACCATTCCCTGCCAAGATCATTAAGTTTATTGTTGAAGTATAAGCTGCCTGTTAAATTTTCCCATAATCCGTTCCTGTCACTTGTCTGGGTGTAATAATCCATCAAACTTCCTGATGAGTTCAGATTCTGCGCAAGACCGTTATCTTCATTGAACCATTTGCCGGTACCAAGGCTGCCTTCAAATCCGATAGTTTTACCCGCTGAAAGTTCATACTCAAATCCGCCCTGTCCCCAGATCCAGTACCCGTGATTTTTGCCTTTGGTGCTTGATAACAATGTTGAAGGCTGTGTAATGTAGGTTGTTGTGCTGCTGCTGCCTGAAATGTTATCCCATGTGCCGGAATAAAAATTACCGAAGGTGCTGACTTTTTTCTTTTTTAAACTTATATCAAGTCCGCCCCATCCTGAAAAATTATCCGAGTAGTTTCCGCCGCCGTTCAGGCTGCCCTGGAATCCAAGGTTATCATTTTTTTTCATTACAATATTGATGATACCCGTAACGCCTTCGGCTTCATATTTGGCAGGTGGATTTGTAATAAGCTCAACCCGTTCAATCGCGTCAGCGGGAATTTGTTTTAAGCTTGCGAAACGTGACGGTTTATCGTCGATGAGTATCTTAACATTCTGGCTGCCGCGCAGGCTTACGTTATCGTTTATATCAACATCAACCAGCGGAGTTTTTTTAAGCACATCAATAGCGGTACCGCCCTTTGTTAAGGCGGATTTTTCCACATTAAATATCTTTTTATCGGCGCTAAGCTGTATCAAACCTTTTTCTTCTTCAACCAGAATTTCTTCAGTTGAAACATTCTGCTTAGCCAGCTTTAATGTATCCAGGTTTATTGCTGCACCCGAAGTTACCTGCAGGTTTTCGACATTCAATGCGGCATATTCCATAAGGCTTAACTCAAGCCTGTAGGTGCCGGCGGGAATATTTTCAATGGAGAATTCGCCGGTTGGCTGGCACTTTGTGCCTTTAACCAGGGTTGAATCGCCTGACTTAAACAACTTAACATCAGCTTCAAGCGGAGCGCCGGTACTGCTTTCGGAAACCTTACCCTTAACGATGCCCTGCGCAAAGCTGCTGTAAATACTGAGGGTTAAAAGCAAAATTAATGCTCTAAAGGAAATTTTCATTAAATTTTTGGATGAATTAGTTAATTTGGATGAATTATGTTTTATTGAGTTAACTATTAGTGGTAATATAACAGGATATATTACAAAATTAGTCATTAATTAGATGATTTTAAGGCATAAATGGTTGCATTAATTGTGTTGATTTATGACGTTTTGAAGTCTTTTTGATTCCAAGATTCCCACGATGAAAGCATTTTTTTTTTTTGAAGGTACAGCTGACTTTTTTTGCGATTACAGCCTGTTTTTCCTATTGAAACTTTCCCATTATGAATATTTTCATGTTGGGAAACCGTTTCTGCGTGATAATCATAATGAGAATGGGATTGATATTTCATTGCTTTAACATTCTCATGATGATTCTCAAGATGAATAATTCAAGCGAGGAAATGCATATGAAATATTCATAATGAGAAAACGCGTCCGCAGAAACAATTCCGGGCAAATTGTTATTTGCGGCGATTGAAATACAATTATTTCGGAAATCATGGAAGAAGTTCGGTAAAAAATGATATTTCATGTAAAAAGGGACTATTTTGCTATATGCAGTATGCATACACATGCAATATAATATATGTCATTTGATAATGCAAGGGGAATTTTCCGTTTGCGTAAAGTCTCTCGTTTTTTGCATAATCTGCGAGTGAATATTGGTTAAAAGTAATGAGCCCCGTAGGGGCGAAATGTTTGTAGAAATGGCAAAGAAAAAAAACGAGCTCCGCTCCGAAGGAGCCCCTTGGGGGTAGGAGCGATATGTTAACTGTTTTGTCGTTTTAGTTATGAAACCACCCCAAATCCGGCTGCGCCGGATTTTCCCCCTCCTTAAGAAAGTCGCAGACCTGGCTTTGACACGGGAGGGGAGCTAATCTAATGATATTTCCTTCCTTAAACATCCAACGTTTCCGCGGAGTCTCTCGTTTTTTGAGGACTCTGCGGGTTGAAATAAATATATATCGTGCTGTTACGTTTTATTAGAAATCTGAAAGATTAACATATCGCTCCTACGGAG
>JAUQWQ010000149.1 GCA_030835085.1 Ignavibacteria bacterium | reverse complement strand
GAGCGGGACCAGCGCGTGATCGCCTCGAATCTCTACGCCTCTTCCATGACCATCCTCTATGGCGCCAGCGGAGTCGGCAAGAGCTCGGTCCTCATGGCCGGTGTCGTGCCGATGCTCCGCACAAAACCCCGGACAGCCGTGGTTGTATTCCGCGACTGGCAGCGGCCCGACTTCCTGACTGCCCTCAAGGGCGAGTGCCTGAAGAGCGTTGCGCTGGCAACGAAAAAAGCCGTAAAGACCTCCGTGGACCATCCCCTGGACGAGCTCCTTTTCAGCCTTGGCGAGGAGTTCGGCGGCACCATCCTCATCCTCCTCGACCAGTTCGAGGAGTACTTTCTCTATCACCCCGAATCGGACGCCGACAACACCTTTGACGGCGAATTTGCCCGGGCGGTGAATCGCGACGATGTCGACGCCAACTTCCTCCTGGCGCTGCGGGAGGACGGGCTGTCGCGGCTTGACCGCTTCAGGGCGCGCATACCGAACCTCATGGGGAATCTCCTGCGCCTGCGGCACCTGGACACGGCCGCCGCCGAGGACGCCATTCGCAAACCGCTCGCGGCCCATAACGGTCGCCTGGAAGCGGGGGAAACGGCCGTGTCCATCGAGGATGACCTGGTCAGGGCGATCATCGGCCAGGTACGGTCGGGGTCGGTCTCCCTCGCCCCGTCGGCGGGGGCCGGCCAGCCGCAGGATCAGGAGGACGATACCCGGATCGAGACCCCCTTTCTGCAACTCGTCCTCACGCGCCTGTGGGAAGAGGAATCGGGCGCCGGCTCCCGCACTCTCCGGCTGGCTACGCTGCAGAAGCTGGGTGGTGCCCAGGATATCGTACGGACCCATCTGGATGCGGTGATGGCAAAACTGGAGCCACGGGAGCAGACCGTGTGCGCCGGCTTTTTCGACCGTCTGGTCACCCCTTCCGGCACAAAAGTCGCCTGCCGCCTCGATGATCTGGAGAAATGGGCCGAAGACCTGGCCGACCAGGTGCTCCCCGTGGTGAAAGTTCTCTCGGAAAGCCGGATACTCCGCACCATCGCCCCCTCCGCAAACCAGCCCGGAACGCCGCCCAGTTACGAGATTTTTCACGATGTGCTCGCTCCGGCGGTCCTTGACTGGCGACGGCGGTTCGTGGAGCAGCAGACTCTGGAAGAGATCAGGAGAGAGGAGGAGGAGAAGCGCAATCAGGAACGGGCAGAGAGAGAACGAGAGCAGGAGCTGGAAAAATCAAAGGAAAAGTCGAAGCGGATGCGCATCATCGCCACAGCATCCCTTTGCATCATGGTCCTTCTTGCCGGTCTGACCTTCTACGCAATCCAGGCAAGCAAAGAGGCCATCACGGAACGGCAAAAAGCGCAGGCCGCGGAGGCCGAGGCAAGGCAGTCGCGGGATCTGGCTCAACAGCGACTGCACAGAATAAAGGACAGTATTGCATTGATAAAAGCGGCACTTTCCGATGAACCGTTCGAAAATCTAGGCAAACTGTCCACAACAACTCCTGAACTTTTCAATAAAGAGCTAAAGTTCAAGGTCACGTACAAAAGCCGTGGATACAAGAATCCCGATGGCCGGGATGTTTACTACTTCAAGATCTTCCCCGATCCTGCCTCGATCTCCGCCGGGAAAAGCCCGGTTGCGTCCATAACCTATCGCATGGCCCATCCCACTTTCAGGGTTCAGCTGGTAACGACCGGACCCGATG
>JAUQWQ010000016.1 GCA_030835085.1 Ignavibacteria bacterium | reverse complement strand
GCATAAAGTTTTATAAACAGAATAATCCGATAATAATAATTACTATTTAATACAGAGTATAACATTTATGAGTTCTAATAATATTTCATTCGGTCAGAAGCTTCGTTATAAATTTGATAACCTGATGGCTAAGGGTCCGATAGCACTTATAGGGTGGCTGGGTATTCTATCTTTGGTGCTGGTAGTTGTGGCAGCTTTGATCCTGACCGTAACAGGTTTTACACAGGATGACGGCGAAACTATGAATTTTGTTGAAGCTTCCTGGAAAAGTTTAATGCGTACATTGGACCCGGGTACAATGGGCGGAGATACAGGCTGGGGCTTCAGGATAATTATGCTTGGAGTAACACTTGGCGGTATCTTCATTGTATCCACACTTATCGGTGTGCTTGCTTCTGGTATTTCAAATAAGCTTGATGAGCTTCGCAAGGGACATTCATTTGTTGTTGAAAAAGGACATACTTTAATTTTAGGCTGGTCAGAAAAAATTTTCCCGATCATTTCTGAGCTGCTGATCGCCAATGAAAACCAAAAGAACCCCGTTATTGTGATACTTGGGCATGTCGATAAAGTTGTAATGGAAGATGAAATAAAGGCGCGTATACCTGATACAAAGAATACGAGGGTTATATGCAGAAGCGGCAGCACCATTGACCTGAACGATCTTGAAATAGTCAATCCGCATGATTCACGCTCTATAATAATTCTGACCCCGGATGGCAATGATCCTGATATAAGCGTTATAAAAACCATACTTGCGTTAACCAATAATCCCAACAGGCGCACTGAACCGTACCACATTGTAGCAGAGATAAGCGATAACAAGAACAAAGAAGTAGCCGAGATGATTGCTTCCGGGGAAGTAACACTTGTTCACACCGAAGATCTTATTTCAAGGGTTATCGCGCAGTCATGCAGGCAATCAGGTTTGAGCGTAGTATATACAGAGCTTCTTGATTTTGACGGCGATGAAATTTATTTCGAGGAAGAAACGGGGTTAGTTGGCAAAACTTTCAAGGATGCCGTTATGAGCTATGAAGATTCAACCATAATTGGCATACGCAAAAAGGATGGCAGGATAACTATTAATCCGCCAATGGATACCAAATTTGAAAGCGGCGATAAAGTTGTCGCAATTTCAAAAGATGATGATACTATAAAACTCAATGGCAGAGCAACTCCTGATATTAATACCGGGGCAATTTCTTCAGGCAGCCCCAAAACTGCTGATAAAGAGCATACTTTAATATTGGGGTGGAACTCCAAAGGCTGCAGTATTGCAAAGGAGCTTGATAATTACCTGGCAGAAGGCTCAACACTTACAATAGTTGCCGAAGGCGATGGAATTGAAAACCAGTTAAGCGAACTGAAAGAGATACTTACAAAACAGAAAGTTGAACATATCACCGGCAATATCAGTGATCGTACATTGCTTGATTCACTTAAGCTTGAAAAGTTCAATCATATAATATTATTATGTTATTCAGATATAATGCCTGAGCAGGAAGCGGATTCAAAATCATTGATTACACTGCTCCATTTACGCAACATAGAAGAAAAAACGGGTCATGATTTCACCATAGTAAGCGAAATGATGGATATCCGCAACAAAGAGCTTGCCGAAGTAACCGAAGCAGATGATTTTATCATCAGCAATAAGCTTATCAGCTTAATGCTGTCACAGCTTTCAGAAAATAAAGACCTGAAGGCTGTATTTGATGACCTGTTTGATGCGGACGGCTCTGAAATTTATGTAAAACCCGCCACCGATTATGTGAACGCAGGAACTCCCGTTAATTTTTATACCTTGTGCGAATCCGCCGCCCGCAAAGGTGAAATTGCAATTGGCTACAGGATAAACGAATTCTCTCATAACGTAGATAAAGCGTACGGTGTTTCGGTCAATCCAAAGAAATCCGATATGGTAACATTCACAGATAAAGATAAGCTGATCGTAATAGCTGAAGATTAAACTGCAAAATTACTTTCAATTCAATTAATTTAATTATAAAATAATACCACGATTTGAGAATTGTGGTTAAAATTTTTTTTATTATATGATCAAATCACGCGCACTTGCAGAAAATACCAAAGACTTCGCGGAAAAATTTCCCGCCCTGCTGTATAAACCGCTTGGCAAAACCGGTTTTACGGTTTCAGCCTGCGGCTTTGGCGCATACAGAATAGATTTCAGAGTTAAAGAACATTTCGAAGCGCTTGAATACGCAATTTCCAGCGGTATCAACCTGATCGATACATCGGCAAATTACTCCGATGGCGGCAGCGAAGTATTAATAGGCAATGTACTTGAGCAAATGATAAATAACGGTAAATTGCTGCGCGAAGAAATAGTAATAGTTTCAAAAGGCGGTTACATTCAGGGCAAGAACCTTGCCGCAGCCAAAAAGATGAAGGAAGATGGCGTTGGCTACAGGGATGTAACTGAATATGCTGAAAATATCTGGCACTGTATTCACCCCGATTTCCTTAGGGACCAGATAACACTTTCACTTGAGCGTATGAAGCTTGAAACAATTGATGTTTACCTGCTGCATAACCCTGAGTATTTCCTGGATTCCCCGCTGGCAAAAGATCTTGAGCTGGATGTTTTGAGGCATGAGTATTACAGCCGCATAAAAAAAGCATTCACTTACCTTGAAGAAGAAGTTAAAGCAGGCAGAATAAGCTATTACGGCATTTCATCCAATTCATTCGTAAAATCTTCCGATGACCCAGTATTTACTTCACTGAAAAACTGCGTCGATGCTTCAAACCAGATTTCTGAGGACAATAATTTTTATGTTGTTGAGCTTCCGCTGAACCTGTATGAAAAAGGGGCAATCACCCATAAGAACCAGGTTGGCGATACCTTTAATGTTCTGGAGTATGCATATGAATCAGAGCTTGGCGTACTTGTTAACCGCCCGCTTAATGCGCTTGGGGCAGAAGGACTGACAAGGCTGGCTGATTTCCCGGTCAACGATGAGCTTGCCAAACTTGATGAAACGCAGATAATCGCAGAAATTAATCTTCTCGACCTGATGGAAGAAGAATTCCTGAAGGAACATCTTGAGAGCCTTGAGCTGAGTGATAAAAACAAAGAAGCTGTTACCAATTTTATGAAAGCAGGTCAGCTGCTTAAAGAGAACTGGAAAGGTTTCGGCACCATAGAAAGTTTTAACGACCTGAAGAAACAATACCTGATACCGAGGGTGAATTTTGCGTTAACTACCTTAATTTCTTCGAAAGGACTTACGGATGAAATGAAGGAAAAACTTGATAAGATAGCGAAGCAGACAAATAAGCTTATGAGCATTATGGATAGCCTATACGGTTTGCTTGCAAATGTGAATAATAAAAAACTGCACGTAAAACTGAATACCGTAGTTGATGCAGCCGATGCAAACAGCTTCAGTGAACTGTCGCTATCGCAGAAAGCAATTTTGTTTATTAACTCATTAAAGGAAGTAAGCTGTACACTGGTAGGAATGCGCCAGCAGAAATATGTTGATGATGTTACCGGTGCGCTTAAAGCCGGTGCGCTTATAGATGCGCACGAAAAGTTTTTAGAGATTTAATATATATGCCGGGAAGAAAGTCCCGGCACCGGGAAAATAAGAACTATTTTTATTTCACCACTATCTGCTTCGGACTGTTTAGGATAATCTGCGCTTTTTCCCTGTACATCGAAACCCTGCCTGTCACTTCAACATCTTTATTCTTATACTTTATTATATCGGGGAAGTCGCTGAACTTACTGGCAAATATTACCGCTGTAAACGGGTTCTTCGGGAATTTTTCAACAAAATTCAGGTAAGCAACCTTTTCTGACTGGTATACATCTGCTACAAATCCTTTTACAGTAACGGTTTTTCCGTTGTAATTACCCGCTTCAAGCGGAGAAATTACCGCCTCAGGTTTTCCTATATCAAAATTTCTGCTTTTGGTATTCTGCTGATTGGTATTGGTCTTAGTTTCAGCAGTATCTTCTGTACTTTCCTGTTCCTTTTCTTTATCAGGCTCATCATTTTTCATTTCGCGTGTAGTGTTCTGCCCCGTTGTTTCATCGGTGAACTCAGGTTTTTTTTCTTTACCGCAGGAAATAAATATCAAAGCTGTAATGATGAAGATCGCAAGCGCTGACGTAAGATTTTTCATTTTTATATGTTTTATTTATAACAGATCTGCTTATTATAATAAAAAACCCATAATCATTGTATAACATGACTATGGGTTTGTAAAAATAGAGAATTTATATTATGAATTCAATTTAAAATTGAATTACCTTCTTTTTTTTCCTTTAACTGTCTTTTTAACCGCTGTTTTTTTGACTGCATTTTTCTTTACCGGTTTAGCTGCCTTTTTAACAGCCGGTTTCTTTGAACCGGTTTTTTTTGCAGGTTCAATTAAGTTATCATACATCACATGCGCCTGCGCTGCCGAGAGCCTTGCAATAGGCAAGCGGAAAGGTGAACAGCTTACGTAATCCAATCCCGCTTTATGACAGAAATGAATTGTCCTGGGGTCGCCGCCGTGCTCGCCGCAAATACCTACTTTAAGCCTTGGCTTAACGCTTCTGCCTTTTTGAACTGCTATGTTAACCAGCTCGGCAACTGCGCTATCAATTGAAATGAACGGGTCGCCCGGGATAAGCTCTTTATCAACGTAATACGGCAGGAATGTTCCTGAATCATCGCGCGATAGACCCATTGTAAGCTGAGTCAGGTCATTGGTACCGAACGAGAAGAACTCGGCTACCTGTGCAATTTCATCCGCTGTCAAAGCTGCCCTTGGCACTTCAATCATTGTACCAACGTGATATTCAAACTTAACACCGTACTGCTCCATCACTTCATTTGCAATTTTCCGTACAACTCTTGTCTGGTTATCAAGCTCTCTTGCGTAGCCGACAAGCGGTATCATAACTTCAGGCTTAACGTTAACTCCCTCTTTTTTCACTTCAGCGGCAGCGGTAAAAATTGCACGCGCCTGCATAGCGGTAATTTCAGGATACATAATACCAAGCCTGCATCCCCGGTGACCCATCATGGGATTGAACTCATGCAGACTTTCAACCTTTGCTTTTATCTCATCGTATGTTTTAGCCAGTTTTAAAGCAAGTTCCTTCTGCTCGCTTTCTTCATGCGGCAAAAACTCGTGAAGCGGCGGGTCCAATGTCCTTATTGTAACGGGTCTGTCACCCATTTCCTTGAATATCCCGTAGAAGTCATCTTTCTGGAACGGGAAAAGTTTTGCCAGAGCAACTTCTCTTTCTTCAACTGTATCGCTTAATATCATTTCTCTTACGGCGTCAATTCTATCGCCGCCAAAGAACATATGCTCAGTTCTGCAAAGACCAATGCCCTGCGCGCCAAATGCAAGCGCGTTCCTGCACTGATCCGGCTGGTCCGCGTTGGTCCTTATCTTAAGTGTCCTGTACTTATCAGCCCAGTGCATAACTTTTTCGTAGATCTGGTATGTCTCCGAAAATTCCGGTTTAAGTGATTTTTCAAGCAGTACCTGCAGTATTTCTGATTCTTTTGTCTGCAGTTTACCTTCAATAACCTCACCGGTAGTTCCGTCAATTGAGATCCAGTCGCCTTCTTTCAGAGTAATTGTTCTGTTCTCATCTTCAACTTTAAGCTCTCTTATATCGTAATCAATTTCCAATTGACCGCATCCTGCAACACAAACCTTACCCATCTGCCTTGCTACAAGCGCAGCATGTGAAGTCATTCCACCGCGTGCGGTTAAAATTCCCTCGGAAGCGTTCATACCCTTTATATCTTCAGGTGATGTTTCAATCCTTACAAGTATTACTTTTTCTCTTCTTGCCGCAGCTTCTTCTGCATCGGCGGCATTAAAATATATTCTTCCTGTTGCAGCACCCGGACCGGCGTTCAGCCCTTTTGCTATCAGCCTGCCCTGTTTTATTGCGTTATCTTTTTCAGTGTTATCAAATATCGGTCTTAATAACTGGTTCAGCTGATCAGGCTCTATTCTCATTACAGCTTCTTTATCGGTAATGAGTCTTTCCTTAACCATATCCACTGCTATTTTTACAGCTGCACTTCCGGTTCTTTTGCCGACTCTGCACTGCAGAATGTATAGTTTACCATCCTGTATAGTGAACTCAATATCCATCATATCTTTGTAATGCTTTTCCAGCGACCTTCTCACTTTTTCAAGCTGGCTGTACATTTCCGCATTCTGTACATTTAATGTTGATATTGCAAGCGGCGTTCTTATACCGGCAACAACATCTTCGCCCTGTGCGTTCATCAAATACTCGCCGTAAAATACATTCTCTCCTGAAGCCGGGTCACGGGTAAAGGCAACACCGGTACCGGATGAGTCACCCATATTGCCGAATACCATCGATTGAACATTAACCGCGGTTCCCCATGATTCAGGTATACCATTAAGTTTACGGTAGACGATAGCTCTTTCATTCATCCATGAATTGAACACGGCATCTACAGCGCCGTTTATCTGTTCCATGGGATCCTCGGGGAAATCCCTGCCAAGCTTGTTCTTTATTTCCATCTTGAACTGGAGAACCAGGTCCTTCAGGTCCTCTGCAGTAAGATCGGTATCAAGCTTTACACCGCGTGCTCTTTTTTTGGTTTCGATAATTAATTCAAACGGATCGCGCTCATCTTTATTATGGGGCCTGAGCTCCATTACAACATCGCCGTACATTTGCACAAAGCGGCGGTATGAATCATATGCGAAGCGTTCATTGCCTGTCATTTCTATGAGCCCGTGAACGGTTTCATCGTTCAATCCCAGATTTAAAATTGTATCCATCATACCGGGCATTGAGGCGCGCGCGCCGGAACGTACTGAAACCAGCAGCGGGTCTTTTTTATCGCCGAACTTCTTGCCTATCTCTTTTTCCATCCTGGCAAGTGCAGCCCTGACCTGTGCTTTTAATTCCCTTGGATACTTTCTGTTGTTCTTGTAGTAATGGGTGCAGACTTCTGTAGTAATTGTGAAACCGGGCGGAACGGGCAGCTTCAGATTTACCATCTCTGCCAGGTTTGCTCCCTTGCCGCCGAGCAAGGGCTTCATCGCAGCATCGCCATCAGCCTTTTTACCGCCAAAATAATAAACTAGTTTTTTAGGCATGTTATCTTTTGTTTGTTTTAGATTAAACCAAATTTTGTTTTTTTAGAGATGAAAGCGGCGGAAAACCTAAATTCGAAATTTTGTGTTTCTCCCCCTGTGGGAGCTATTCAAAGAAAAATAAATTTAAACAGAATATTTTATCTGCCGGATATGTATAGCTGCTCTATATATCGAAGTAATTTTTTTCTTCTTCTTTGAATATTGCGAGAACTTCTTCCGGGTTGGCTGCATCCAGAAGCCTCTCTCTGAATTCATCTTTGTTCATAAGCCGTGAAATACGGCTTAAGAGCTTGATGTGAGTATTCAGTAAATTTTCCTTTCCAATGAGCAGGAAGATATACCTCACAGGCTCACCGTCAATGGAATCAAAATCTATAGGCTCTTTTGTAATTGCAAAAGCTGCTACAACATCGCTAATAGAATCAGTCTTGCCGTGAGGAATGGCAAAACCTTTGCCTACGCCAGTTGAAACAAGCTTTTCTCTTTCATAAATTGTGTTGGAAACTTTTGCTACGTCAAGGATTTTACCGGATTTTGCAGCAAGATCAATAACTTTTTTTATCGCATCTTCCTTATCCGCCGTATCAAGATTCACCGCAATTACATCAGTGCTTAGTATATCAGAAATTTTCATGAACTCTTACTCTATAAATATGATATTTACAACTGCATTACAAAGTTAGTAATTTTCAATTTAATAAAAAATCGTGAATTTACGCCAAAATGCCGATTTTAGCGATTATTTTATGATTTTGGTCATAAATTGGCCGCTTCTGCGGCATTTCTCTATAAATGACATTTATCCGTGTTTACCCGCGAAGATCATAATTCGAGTTTTTTATTCCTTTTACGCAAATGATTCAAAGACGATCTTACTGCCCTTTGTACAACGGGTGAATCATCATTTGAAAGTATCCTTAAATACTTAATTGCTTCATTGGGGTAATTGTTTCCGAAGCTGTTGTTAAATGCCATAGCAACATTCCACCTTACATGAGGATCCTTTACCTTTACCATTTTATAAAGAAACGCCAATACAATTGCTGGCATATTGTTGCCGTAATATGAACCAAGTATAAATGGCCCGAGATTTTTTTTCACGTACTGCGAGCTGTCATACATCAGAGGTTCAAATAAACCAAAAGCTTTATTGATCTTTTCAGGGTCGTTTTTATCACGTAAAGCTGTTGCTGATAGCACTACACCGCGCCTGATATTTTCTGAGTTATCTTTCACCCATTTTTTCAGCGTGGAATAAAATTCCAGATTTGCCGCAAGTGTACCCGCTAACGCTCCCGCCGCATACTCGCGTACTTCCCAATTGATGTCATTTGTAATTTTATAAAGCCATTTTGTTACAGCAGCTTTATTGTATTTGTATCCACGCCATAAAATATGAATGCCAACTTCTTTAGCATTATCGGAATTTATTTTAAGTATATTTAGACCTGCTTTATAAAATTCACGTTCGGGTGTTTTATGGTTCGTTTCTGTGATATGGCTTACAATTTCTGCGATGACATAACGCTTATCTTTCATCTTGGCAGTACCGGAGTGCTTGGTAGAAACCTTATCAAGTGCAGCAATAATTTTTTTGTAATTCTGCTTACTTAAAGCTGTTTCAATTGCCGCTTTTTGCTTTTTGGTGAGAAGTGTATCTTTCATGTTACAAAGATACAAAAAATATACGTAGGGCGAAAAGTTTTTATTATAAGTTAAAATGAATGGTACTGTTTCCTGGTTTTCTTATCAGATTTTCGTGAAGGTATAAATGCATCAATAACTGAAGCTATCCAGTTAGCCGCAAAAAGCGTCATCGCGTAGATTTTTTGATTACTTGAGGGTCCGTCACCTGTAATACTAAATGACGGTGAAAGCAAAAACCACGAAAGACATATTCCGGAAATACCTAATCTTATTCCGCCATTTATAAATTCTTCCTTGTAAAACTGACCCAATGCCATGCCGGGAACGATAAAAGATAATGTACCGGCAAATAGAAGGCTTTTATTTTCTGTAACTGAAATTTTTGATGTAAGGTCATAGTTTTTGTTTAGCTCAATTATACCGGGTTTTGTATCCTTTAAACGAAATTCTTTTTTGTTTATTAATTGGGCATTTATAGTACCTACGGAAAACAGCAGTAATATTAATATTGTATACTTAAAACACAAAGTTTTCATATTTGTTTTACTACTTTTCAAAAACTTAACTTGTACTTTCTGTACTTTGAATAATCAATTGAGGGCATTAACGCATCTACAACAGAAGCTAACCAGTTTACCGCGTATATACCTGCTGATAATATTTTTTCTGTACCATCACCGCCTCCACCGAGATCAATCCCGGGAGATATAAGAAAACATATAATACAAAGAACAGATATTCCCAGCCTTATTCCGCCATTAACAAATTCTTCTTTGTAAAACTGACCCAATGCAGCACCCGGCACAATAAATGATAATGAACCTGCAAGCAGAAGGCTTTTATTTTTCCAAAGTGAACCCTTTGACACAAGGACTTTGCTCTGAGAAAGCTCAATTAAACCTGGCTTCGTATCCTTTAAACGAAATTCTTTTGTGTTTATTAATTGAGCATTTGAAGTGCTCAAAAATGTCAATAGTAAAATTGTAAAGATTGAAATATTTCTAAACATGATAAATAATTATTTTATTAACAGCATCTTCTTTGTTTCCTTATAATTACCCGTACTTAGTGTATAAAAATAAACACCACTCGTAAAGTTTTCGGCATTCCATTCTATTTCATATTTGCCGAGCTGCATTTCTACATCAACTAAAACAGAAACTACTTTACCCGTTACGTCATAAATTATGAGACTTGTAAATGCATTGGAGATATCTACAGGAATTTCAAAGCTTATTTTTGTAACAGGATTAAACGGGTTAGGATAATTCTGATGCAATTTAAATGATTTTGGAATATCAATTGAAATTGGATTAATGCCAATTGGTTGCGAATACTTGATACCTATCGCATCCAAATTAGTATTTGTACCCAAACTTATACCCGATATGTATAAATTATTAGCATTATCAATAAATAAGCTATTTGGTATATCATTTCCATTTCCGGTACCATTATATGCTTTTGTCCAAATGATATCACCACTATTGTTGTATTTAATAGTAAATATATTACTATTTGAAAAGAATAAATCACCTGTTACATAAATATTGTTTAAATTATCAATAGATACCGCACTTAAAATATCATCATAGTTACCAGGACCTGAATATTTTCTGTTCCATATTGAGTCACCACTATTAGAGTATTTTAAAACCAAATAATCAAATGATGAATTAGAACCTGTTGTACGTCCACCAACTATTATATTATTTGAATTATCTACGAGAATATCTACCGGATAATCATCATCATTACCTAAGCCATTGAATTTTTTCGCCCATATTATTTGACCGGCTGAATTATATTTTACAGTGACAATATTACTTCTAAATGTTATTGAGTTTGAGCATGAACCGGTTACAAACACATTGTTATTAATATCAGTAATTATAGATTCACCATTATCAATTGAAATATCTGGTTCATCGTTGAAGGTTTTTGCCCAAATTGTATTTCCTGTAACATCATATTTGATCGTTAAATAATCAAAGCCTGAATTTTGAGTAAATCCTGTGCCGGTAACAATAGTATTCCCATTTTTATCAAAAACTATTTTATTACCTCTGTCATGAGAAACATAATTGGTTCGATAAATATTCGACCACAATAATGTACCTGTTGAATCGTATTTGATTGTAATACAATTACTACTTTCCTGCGCACTATCGGAATAACCAGTAATATAAAGATTTCCGGTAGAATCTATAATCATATCTTTTGAATAATCATTTCGATCGTTTCCTGCGTTATAATTTCTTAGCCATATCAAATCACCGGCATATGTAAGTTTTATTGCAGTTACATCAGTTAATGTACCAGAATTTATTGTGGTTCCCAAAACATAAATATTATTTTCAGAATCGACTTCTATATTTTTTCCATAATCATTTTGATTAGACGTACCATTAAACTTTTTCAGCCAAATTAATTGTCCACTTGGGGTCAATTTAACAACTAATATATCCGCTTTATTGATAGTACCCTCTTGCGAATAACCTGTAAGTATAACATTGTCTAATTTATCTGTTTTTACACTATAGAAGTAGTCATCTGAATTAACAGGACCATTATACCTGTAAACCCATTCTTCGTTAATTTGCGCTCTTAATCCAGTAGCTGCGAAAAAAATAAATGTTAACAGCAATATTTGTTTGACATATTTTGTATAATTGTACCGTATTTTAGGATCTATGAACATTTTGACTCATTTTCAACATTAATTTAACAATTTATTCGGGGAACTTTTACCTTATTCAAATATATATAATTGGTTTTGTTAGAAAAATGATTTGCATCACGTTTCAATCATACATAAAAAAATGGTGTCAGTTTTCACCAACACCATTTTGACTTTTTTGCCTTTTGACTTTTGCTTTTTGCCTTACTTACTTCTTCGCCTTATCGTACTCCGTCATCACAAACCCTTTGATAAAGTTCGATTCCGGCTTTACTTCAAGTGCCATATCTATCCATTTTTTGGCTTCATCAAGCTTACCGTTCTGTATGTAACACATTGCGACCATTCCCGCAGCCTGGTCGTTGCCCCAGTTGGGGTATGTTTCATCTTTCGGTTTGTAGGTCTTGGAGTATTCCCATGCTTTTTCAAACATCGGCTGCGCTTTATCAACTCCGCCCCCAAAACTCTCGGGTGTGTAGAATGTCATATAGCCATCAATTAAATAATACCTCGGATTTTCAGGTTCAAGCTTCATTGCAATATCCTTTGCTTCCTGGGTTTTGGCAATGATATCATTCATTTTGTTGGGCTCATATTGCCAGCGGTTGCCCTGTGCCGCCATTTTCATAATGTATGCATCGGCGAACTGGTCATTAACATCTGTGCATTTATCAAACAGGCTTATCGCAGATTCAGTATATTTCTTAACGTCATCATTGTTTTTTTCTTCTGCCGCTGTGCGTGAAAGCATATAATCAACAAAACCAAGGTAATAGTTTACCATCCACTCATTTTTTTTAAGCTGCAGTATGCGCTCAAAATCACCACGAACCTTAAGCATAGCGGCTTTATCGTTCTTATCAGCCGCATCACCCATTTTTTTCATGGCTTTAAGCATTGCGTCGGTGTAATCATCAGCTTTTAGCTGGGTGATATTTAGTGAAGTAGCAAAGATAATCAAAAGTGCTGCAAGTATTAGTTTCATTGTAATCTTCCTTTTGTGAAACGTGAAATGTCAAACGTGAGACGTATGACAATCAACATTTCCTTTTTATTTAGATTTATTTATTAAATTTGTTAGTTTTGCAAATAATTCATTCATTTTTTCATCAATTTTGGTTAATTGACTATATGTTGTAAATTTTAATCTTACTGCTATTTCAAGCTGTGAGTCTATTTCCACCAAAGATGAACGTGCTGTGTTATAAAATTTCTTCCTATCAGGCAATGTCGGTCTTGCTGAACCTTCACCAATATTAGATGTAATAGAAACTGATGCTCTTCTGAGTTGATTTGATAAACCAAAAATTTCAGTTTTAGGAAAATTTTCGGTTAACCCGTAAATATCTGCAATAAGCTCAACACTTATTTTCCATACATCAAGATTTTTGTGATTTAGATTTAACATCTTTTGTAAATTAAAATTTAAAATACATTTTTGTTTCAAAGTTACATTTCACATTTCACATTTCACATTTCACGTTTCACATTAAAATTGCAGTCCCAATCCCAAATAAAACTGCCTTTTGTTGGTTGTAACTATCTCCTCGCGTTTAGTGTAATCAAAATTATATGTATAATCATACAGGTTCTTCTGATTCAGCAGGTTATTTATCTGGAAAACAGCTATTGCGAACCTGCCGAAGAGTGAAAATATGTACTGAAAGTTCACGTCCATCCTCTGGTAGGTGGGGAATCTCCCGCTGTTGGTTTCGGCGTATATAGGCTGATACACATTAACCTGCGGGTCATATACTCCGCCGGTTATTGGCGTATACGGCTTTCCTGTTGATACCCTGTATGTTAACCCCGTTGTGATAACATCGCTGATATTGTAGCTTGCGACAAATGTTAAGTTATGGGTTATATCATAATTTGCGGATGTTTGGTTCTGCGCCTCGTACTGGCTGCGTTTTGAATCAGTGTACGCATACGATATCCATGTGGAGTATTTGTTTGTTATACCCGATTTCAGAAATACATCAATTCCTTTTGCATAACCCTTGCCATTTGAAGTATACAGGAAACTGTTCTTATCGCGAAGCACAAGATCCTTATACTCCTTGTAATATCCTTCAACCCTGAAAAGGAATAGACCTTCCATTTTGTTGAATTCATACCCCAGTATATAGTGAGTTGCCTGCTCAGGCTTTAAGTTATTGTTATCGGATTGCGCATAGTACTCAAGTCTGGGGAACTGGTGATACAATCCAACCGCTCCGCGAAGTACCATATCCTTGGCGAATTTCCATCCCATCGAGAGTCTTGGATCAACAACGGTTTTTTTGGAAAGTGTATGGTTATCAACTCTAACACCGGGTATTACGAAAAATCTTTTTGCAGGTTTTATCTGCGCTTCAATGTAACCGCCAATTCTGCCTGTGTGATTAAGCGAATTGATATCTAAGTACGGCGCGTTATTACCAATTGCGTAGCTGTATTGGGGAACCCTGCCATCAAAACGGTCTTCGTTGTATTCATATTCGCCGCCTGTGTTGATATCAACATTTTTTGCAAGCTGGTGGGTAACATCAAGCCTGTATTTTGCGTAACGCTGTTTGGTTACGGTGTTAAGTACACCATATAATACATCATCAATGTGATTACTGTACGAAAGCCCCATGCTGAAATATGTTTTCGAACCGATTCCCGCGGAATATTTCAGATTACCGAAAACAGTTTCAGAGCCTGAATTGAAAAATCCGTCGTATGATGGACTTGAGTTCCTGATACCGATCTTATCTTTGCTGTAGTCAAATATTCCTTTCAGATTACTGCTCTTGGAAGGTTTCCATGCCAGAGAGCCGCCTATTCCTCTTGCCAGTGGTATGGGGTCATACCTGTCTGTTAGATATCCATTTAGCTTAAAGTAGGGCTCAAGAATTGTCTGACCAATATCAATTGTCGCGCCAAAATCTTTGGTTTTGTTCAGGTAAACACCGCTTAAACCAACATTGGCAAGTCCAAGCCACAGGAAGCCGCCTGTGCCCTGCGGCATTTCGTAGGTTTTAAGATCAAGTACTGCCGAAAGTACATTACCGAACTTAGCAGAAAAACCCCCGCTTGAAAAATTAATGCCGCGCAAACCCCATGGATTGATAGTAGTATATGATGAAGTATTAAAATCATCATCAAAAATGAACGGATTATATAGTGATGCCTGGTCTAATATAGTAAGCACTTCGTTCGCG
>JAUQWQ010000148.1 GCA_030835085.1 Ignavibacteria bacterium | reverse complement strand
AATCTTTTTAAACAGGTATCATTTATTAACACTATGACCGGATACGCAACATGTACTCCGGATTATATTTCTGATTTTGCCATTACAAGATTGAAAAAAACAATTGACGGCGGCTCAACCTGGAATTCTGTTTTAGAATTTGCAGTTTATGCGAATCCAAATGAATGGCATAATTTTTGGTATATTCAAGCTGTAAATCCTCAGGTAACATATTTTACAATTAATTAGGAAGAGATAGGATTAGATCGCTGGTCCCGTGTTTATAGAACCAGTGATGGCGGTTCAAACTGGTTAATTTCCAGGAATTCTGACGATTCACTCATGTTCACCATTTTTCATTTTCCTTCAGCAGATACAGGTTATGTTGCATCATTCCCTATACCTGGTTACGGCAGCATGACGTACTATCTACTTAAGTATATTAATAATACCTGGACAACAGTTTTCTGGTCTGATACTAGAATAAGTGGAATTCATTTCGCGACCAATACAACAGGTTATATTTTGACCGGTTCATACAATATTTTTAAAACCACAAACGGGGGAGCTAACTGGTATCCTGTAAATCCACAGACTTCAATCAATTTAAATAGTATATATTTTTTAAATCCATCAACCGGTTATGCAGTCGGAGACAACGGATTTATTGCTAAAACCACAACAGGCGGTGAAATGCCGATTGTTCATTCGATATCAGGTACGATCCGATACCAGGATAACAATGACCCGGTTACGGGCGGGTACGTGAAAGCACTGCGATATGATTCTGTCTCACACAACATTATTACTGTTGATTCAGCGCAGATACAAAGCAATGGAGCATATACTTTGCCTAATTGTCCGCCCGTTTATCTTGATATTATGGCATACGAAAACGATGAAGATGCATTATCCTTTGTACCCACTTATTATACATCAACAATAAACTGGCAGAATGCAACTCATATCAAGCCAGATTCAAATCTCTCAAACATAAATGTTGCCGTAAAGAGGATTATAAATCCGGGCGATAGCATGCACGTTGCTGGTTATGTATATACGAATAATGCATCCGATTATTCTGCGCTTAAAGATGCAGTAGTTTATTCCAGAGCATCCGGTGTATTCAAAAGTCATTCAATATCACTGGTAAACGGATATTACTGTGTTGATTCGCTCCCTTCGGGTGTTTATGAACTGATTGTTGACCGTATGGGCTATGCGGGAGGGTCATTCATTGTCACTCTGACCGGTTCAAGTCTTAATAATGTGAATTTTTACCTTGATGATATTCTTCTGCCTGTCAGCGGCGTTACCGGGGAATTGCCAAAGGATTTCAGGCTTTCCCAAAATCATCCAAACCCGTTTAACCCTGCAACAAGCATTGAATTTTCCATTCCTGAAGATTCCTACGCAAAACTAACCATCTACGATGTCCTGGGACGGGAAGTTGCAGTTCTTTTTGATCAGCAATTGAAGCGTGGAGTCTACAGGGAAACCTGGAACGCTGCAAACTATCCAAGCGGAGTGTATTTCTATAAACTCCAGACCGAAGGTTTCACCGAAACTAAAAAGATGGTATTATTAAAGTAATCCCGCCAAGCAGAAGCGCCTGCCTTCCTTTATAGCCGGTCAGGTCTATAGGCAGGCGGGACCAGCGGAAAACGCCGGGAGGCAAAAAATAGAAGCAAAGTCAAAAGCAGAACCTGCCGGAATGGATGACTTCCTGGAAGTGCGTGAAAGCTTTGAATCAGCGGGTGAGGAGCTGAGATTATGTGAGATGGATATACCGAATATGACAATATTTGATAATGAAATAGTTTTTAGTAATATTATTGATAAAGAAATTCCAAAACATAAATCCGCTGATATAATTGTAAGAAACGCGGGTAATGCCAAATATATGGCAGATCTGTTCGGGTTTTACTGGCAGCAGGGCAAATCAATTGAAGAATATAAAAGAAATATAAAATAAAAAAGAAAGTGCATTAAAGCAAAACGATAATGAAAAAGATAACTTATCCTTATGCCTTCTTCATCCTGTTCTTTTTATTAACAGCAGATATATTTTCTCAAACCGGCTGGGTACAGCAGAACTCAGGGACTACAAATAATCTTTCTAATATTTCATTCGTAAATGATAATACAGGATTTATTCTTATTAACCCATTTATGAAGACTACCAACGGGGGAATAAACTGGGTACAGGTGCCCGGTCTGCCTCCGGTTACTAATATCAGCTGGGCGGATGCACTAACAGGCTATGGATGCAATGATTCACTTTTTAAAACAATTGACGGCGGTAATAGCTGGACTAACCTGAATCAGAATCTTTTTAAACAGGTATCATTTATTAACACTATGACCGGATACGCAACATGTACTCCGGATTATATTTCTGATTTTGCCATTACAAGATTGAAAAAAACA
>JAUQWQ010000147.1 GCA_030835085.1 Ignavibacteria bacterium | reverse complement strand
TTCAATGAAGGCTCAATTGAAAAGACAACAGGTGAATTATTAAAGAAAAAGAAGCTGACAATTGCCGCAGCAGAATCATGCACAGGCGGGCTGATAACAAGTAAATTAACGGATATTCCCGGAAGCTCTGATTACGTAATGGATGCGATCGTGGCATATTCAAACGAAGCAAAACGCAGGCTGCTTGGAGTAAAAGCTGAGACCATCAAAAAATACGGTGCGGTAAGCAAACAGACTGCCATTGAAATGGCGCGGGGTATAAGAAAACGTTCGAAGACAGATATCGGGATATCAGTAACGGGTATCGCAGGTCCCACTGGTGCAAGGCCGGGCAAACCCGTTGGGCTGGTATGGATAGGCTACTCGGATAAAAAAACAGCATTCGCAAAGGATTTTATATTCACAAAAGACCGTTTAAGGAATAAAGATATTATGGCTAAGATGGCGCTGGAAATTGTGAGACGTAAATTAATAAATGCATAGTATCACAGACATTCTTGTCTGTGTTAAATATTCAAATACCAGACTAATTTACCGGCCGGCTTAATGGTCACACAAATGCTTGTTCTACTATAAAAAATTATGATAGAAATTAAAAATCTTGTAAAGAGTTTTGGAAATAAGCCCGTACTCAGGGGGGTTGACCTGAATATTGAAGAGGGCAAAACAAATGTAATTATCGGGGCAAGCGGATGCGGCAAATCGGTGCTGCTTAAGCATATCGTAGGACTGCTAAAGCCCGACGAAGGCCATATAATTATAGACGGTGAAGATATAACCACAATGAACGAAAAGCAGATCTACGCCATCAGGAAAAAATTCGGGTTCCTTTTCCAGAGCGCGGCACTGTTTGATTCAATGTCAGTAGGTGATAATGTTGGAATAGCCCTGAGAGAAAATACATTTATGCCGAAGGCGGAAATTGATAAAGTCGTTACCGAAAAACTGGGTCTGGTTAACCTGCCCGGCACCGAGGATCTTATGCCGTCGGAGCTTTCAGGCGGTATGAAAAAGCGCGTGGGATTGGCAAGAGCGCTTGCGACAAATCCCCAGTACATATTATATGATGAGCCCACAACGGGACTTGACCCCATAACCAGCGAAACAATTGATGAACTGATGGATTCCGTTGCAACAAAAAAGGGACTTGGTGTAACCTCTATTATAGTAACGCATGATATATTTACGGTGTACGAAATAGGCGACCGCGTATCAATGATGTATGAAGGAATTGTTCATTTTAACGGTACGCCTCAGGAGCTCCGTGCAACCAGCGACCCGATAGTGCGGCAGTTCTTAGAGCGGACTGATGAGAAAAAGGCGAAACATTGAGTCAATGAAACGGGATTATCATTTGTTATTTTAAGGTAAAACAGCCATTTAAATTAAGAATTAACTTTTCAATTTAACCTTAAGAAAAATATCATTATTTTTGATGATAATTGTATCTAAATAATTTCATTCTATTCTATAGAAAGGATTCAAATCAAAGTATGTCAGAGGCTCAGAATGCTTCAATAACTCCATCCAAAAATGAACAGCCGGCTAAACCTGTTTCAAAAGGAGCAGTATATTTCCAGGCGGTAAGGGCGTTTTCATTTCCCGCATCGCTGATTCCCTGCCTGCTTGGCGCAATGCTGGCATTGCTTCAGGGCGGCAGCGCTTCCTGGTACTTAATGCCTTTTATAGCAATTTCCTTGCTGTTCCTTCACGCAGGTTCAAATGTCATAAGTGATGTTGACGATTACAAACACGGTGTTGATGCCAAGGATACTTTGGGCGGCTCAAGGGTTCTGCCTGAAGGTTTGTTAAGCTCTAAAGAAATGTTCCGTTTTGGCATGATATTATTCGGGCTTGCTGTGCTGTTTGGTTTACCGATAATTTTAGACCGCGGCATGATGGTTCTTTGGCTTGGAATACTTGGTATAGTCGGCGGTTTCTTTTATACCGGCAGACCTATAGGTTATAAATATGTGGCACTTGGTGATATATTCATTTTCCTGCTCTACGGTCCCGCAATTGTAACCGGAACGCTTTACGCATTAACAGGTGTGTTTTCATTCACCGCTGCTCTGATATCTATTCCGCTGGGACTGCTGGTAACGGGTATTCTTCACGCAAACAACCTGCGCGATATTATTAATGACCGCAGGGCTAACATTAAAACATTAGCCAATGTATTTGGCGAGGGTTTTGCGAAGGGCGAATATGTGTTCCTGATAGTAGGAGCTTATATTACTGTGATACTGCTTGTTGTATTCAATGTACTTTCAGTATGGTCACTTCTTGTTTTTTTATCATTGCCAATAGCTTTAAAAAATATGAACATGATAAAAGGTGTTAAGATAGAAGATACCGGAAAGATCGCTATGCTTGATGCAATGACAGCGCAGCTTACATTGATGTTCGGCGTGCTCCTTTCAATAAGCATAATTATAACAAAGTTTGTGGGTTGATATATCACACGCAAAGCCGCTAAAGCGCAAAAAAAATTAACAGAATAATATTTGAGACAGCTAAATACTGTCTCTTTTTATGAAGAGTTATAAGACTTCATAAGTCTATTGTTCGGTATGATTGCCGAAATTGAAGTGAAAATAATTTGTATTTAATAATCCATTAGACTTTTGAAGTCTTATGATAAAAAATTAAAGTAATGATAAAAATAAATATTCTGCTTATACTGCTTTTTGTGTTTACATCCGTTTCCAACGTTAACTCACAGGTTAACGATAAACGCATAAAGTTTAAAAAGGGAGAAAGCTCCGCGACAATTGAAGGCAGCGTTATCCGCGGAGACAGAGATACATACCTTGTTGGCGCAAATAAGAACCAGACGATGATAGTATCAATTTTATCATTAGAAGAAAATGCGGTATTCCAGATAATTGACAGGGAAACCGGGTATTACCTGGATGGAGCCGGTGAAATAGATGACGCAAAACACTGGCAAGGCAGCCTGCCTTCCAAAGGTGATTATGAAATAATTGTCGGCGGTACGCGGGGCAACGCGGAGTATGTACTTAAGGTATATATTGAATAATAGTTGAATGAGTTATATACAGAAAAAGGAGCCATACGGCTCCTCTTTTATTTCATTTGTAAATTCTGTTACATCAATATAAACTTTATATCTACTTTTGGTGTGCTGAAATAGCGCCCTGAATATTCATTTCAAGTATTGCTTCCTGAAGCTTGTTATCATCAAATGGTTTCAGCAGGAAATCAACCGGGTTGAATTTTCTTGCTCTTTGAATTATTGAATCGCTGTTATAAGCCGTTAAGAAGAGTGAAGGTATCCTGAAATTATCCCAAATAAGTTCTGCCGCTTCAATTCCGTCCATTTGTCCTTTTATGACAATATCCATCAGCACGATATCGGGTTTGAGTTCTTCTGCAAATTTAATGGCATCAGCGCCGTTATCCGCAGTATTAACAACTACATAGCCCATATCGGTCAACTTTTCGCAGATATCCATTGCGATCAAAGCTTCATCCTCTACTACAAGTATCCTGATATTCGGGGAATTCATAAATTATTTTTTAAAATTACGCAGAAAGCAATTCCAGATATTACTTCGCCTCTTAGTTTCATAAAATTTTGCATACAAATTTAACAGTTCAGGAGTTACATATTAAAGTCAATAATGCCTGTTAATTTGATACTTGCACAGCATATATGTGGTGCTTATTTAACCAAAACCATTTTTTGGGTTTGCCTGAAGTTATCCGCCGAAAGTTCGTAAAAATAGATCCCGGATGATAAATTCTGCATATTCAGCTCAACTTCAAACGAACCGGCTCTCAAAAATTCGTTTACCGGTTCAGCCACTTTTCTTCCCAAAACATCAAATAATACAAGCTTAACTGAGCCTGATCTTTTCAGGTCAAATTTGATCCTGGTAACAGGATTGAACGGATTAGGATAATTCTGGTACAGCCTGTAATTATCCGGCACCTTAGCAGATAGCTGTTCTATGCCTATTAATATACCAAGGTAATATTTCAGAAGCAATATATCAAAATTGTTAGTTGTTACTTCGGTCATACCGCCGGTAAAAACATTGCCGCTTGTATCGGCAAATATGGCATTACAAAAATCATTCCTGTTATTTGCGCCGTTATATCTTGATGAATCAACAAGTTCGCCGTTATCAATATCGTATTTCAGTGTAACTGCGTCAAGGTTTCCCAATAACCCGGTGCGTGAACTGCCGCCGGTCACATATACGCCTTCGGAGCGTTTAGGCAGGCAAACCGCAAAAGCGGTATCCTGAAAGTTACCGGTGCCGTTATAAACCGATTTCCATTGGGTTACTCCTGAATTATCGATCTTCATTGTCAGGTAATCTGTTGAAAAGTTTGTCCGGTTATCAGCGAATTCAGAAACGGTTGTATAACCCGTGACATAAGAATTACCGCTTCTATCTACAACTATTCCAAACGCCCTGTCATCCCGGTTGCTGTTGGTATCGTTATATATATTCGTCCACAGCACACCGCCTGTATTATCGTATTTAATAGTAGTAAAATCCAAACCTGAATTTGCACCGGTAGTATAACCGGCCACATAGATATTATGATCGCTGTCAACAACCATTCCGAACGCACCGTCATTTTCAGAGACAGTTCCATTATAGGTTTTAACCCATTTTTCCGTTCCGCTTGAATCATACCTTGCGACAGTAAAATCATTTCCTGTGTTTTCATTAAAAGTCTGGCCGCAAATATAAATATTATTTCCAAGGCTGTCTACAACTATTCCCCATGCTTTATCATCACCTTGCTCATTTCCGCCAATCACTTTTCCCCAAATATAAACTCCGTTGGAATTATACTTGATGGTATAAATATCGGTTCCCGCAAGTGTAATGTATCCTGTGACATATATATTGCCGACCCTGTCAACAACTATCCCGAAAGCCCTGTCATCACCGTTAACCGGCGCGTTATATCTCTGGACCCATTGTTGTGTGCCGGCGCTGTTGAATTTTATTGTAGTAAAATCAGCCTGGCTGCCTACACCGGTGCTGTACCCGGTTACAATAACGTTATTGGAAGCATCTACCACTATGCCAAAGGCCTTATCAGATGAATGACCCGGACCATCGTAATATCTTTTCCACTGTTCAGTTTTAGCGGAGTTATATTTAATAACAAAAATATCTTCACCTGTTGCGGGCCGGGTTACATAACCGGTAACATATATATTGCCTGCCCTGTCTGTAACTATCCCGAAAGAACGGTCATCCAGCTGACTTTCATTATGAGTTGCCACCCATTGCTGTGAATACAACGAAGTGCATAAAAAAAACAGGAATGAAAACAAAAAATGTATATTCTTTAACCGCGATACGTGCATGATTTTTTGATTATTTTGAATTATTTAAACATTTTGGTACTAAATATGATATTTGGATACAATAGAGAATAGAGTAATATCAGGAAGTGAAAATTAGCCTATTGTTCCTGAGCGAACAATCACTTCTTCATGGTATAAAACAGCCGGGGTTCATCAGTACTTACGGGGCTGCAGTATTTATGGGTTTTTTCCTGAATTAATAAAAAAAATGTTTTGTATGTTAAGCAATATCGTAATATATATTTTTTATAATCTATTTACGGTATTTTAGATGTGAATTATTTATTGTTAACTTAATGATTCGAAAAGTCCTGTTTTAAAATATCTGTCTATAGGGGGGTTAGCATGGATGGAAAATAGAATTTCAGATGTTGAGCCAAAGTTGAGTACGGTCTCCACTGCGAAGGAAGAGATAGATCTGAAACTTTTCCATGCAGCAGAAATACGTCCGGTAAACATTCTCAAGTCATTACAGCTGAGCAACGAGGCAATTGCTGCAAGCTTGGAAATAGCATACGATGAAGGCGCAGCTTTAGGATACAGGCATTCGGGCGTAAGCAGCAGGCTTCTTGCAAAATACGACGATGCGTTTGAGTATTTTGAAAAGGCACTCGATATTTACAACAGACTGAACGACCCTCACGGAAAAGCAAAAGTTTACAACTCGATAGGCAATATATATCTTAACTTAAGCGACTATAAATATTCGCTGGA
Organism: Ignavibacteria bacterium; assembly: GCA_030835085.1. GTDB lineage: Bacteria > Bacteroidota > Ignavibacteria > Tepidaquicellales > OLB5 > OLB5. The sequence continues at coordinate 21,009 of JAUQWQ010000147.1, read as the reverse complement.
ATACCTTCACAAATGCCTTGGCATAATAAAAGAGATAAACGATAAACAATTTGAAGCAGACGTGCTTATTAACATCGGGCTGGCTTACCAGGAGCTTGGTGATTTCGCGTCTTCGCTTGAGTATAACCTGCAGAGCATGCAAACCTTTACAAACAACGGGCTCACAGTGCCCGCAAGCCTGCTGAATAATATCGGGATAGTATACCAGAACCTTGGTGAATACGAAACCTCACTGGAATATTTTAAAGAAGGCTTAAGGCTTGCTGAAGAAAAAGACAACCAGCTTGATAAAGGATTCGCTCTCGGCAACATTTCACTGGTATACCTGCTTCAAAAGAACCATGATGCAGCCATTAAATCTCTGTTTGAAAGTCTGGATATCTTCTGTGCCCTTGGCAACAGGCAGGCAGAAGCCAATGCTTACCTTAACATAGGTAAAACATACAGGGATATGGACCAGTTTGGAAAAGCAATTGAATATGAATCAAAAGCGCTTGAACTGCATGAAGCTATATCGGACCTCAGCGGAAAGTCATCAACATTGCTTCTTATCGGGGGCATTTATTATTCAATGGGTGAATATGAAAAAGCCCGCGAGTATTATGTCAACGGTCTGAGAGTAGCGCAGGATATCGGGGACTTTATAAATGAGACTGAGGCATACCTGCTAATAGCGGGCTATTTTGCCGGAATTAACCAAACCGCGTTGGCGCTTGATAACCTTTTTATGGCAAATAACCTTGCCGAAAAAAGGGACGCAAAAAAGGATATCAGCAGAGTTCACAGGCTTTATTTTGAAATCTACAGGTCAACCGGAAATTTTGAAAAGGCATTTGAGCATTTTGAAAAACATTTCGGTCTTGAAAAAGAGATCAACAGCATTGAATCAGAAAGAAAACTGAAGAGTCTTTCAATTCAGTACCAGTTTGAAAATTCAGAAAAAGAACGTCAAATTGCCCTGCAGGAAAAAGAGATCTATAAACTGAAGAATGTTGAGCTTGCCGAAGCAAACAGCAGGCTGACAAAGCTTAATGAAGAAAAAAATGAGTTTATTGGGATTGCGGCACACGATCTTAAAAACCCTCTTTCGGGAATACTTGTATATTCGAAAAAATTAAGAACAAGAATAGATAAATATTCCAAAGAACAGATCATTGAGATCGCTTCGCAAATGGAAATAGCTTCAGAGAAAATGTTCAAGCTGATCGAAAAATTCCTTGATGTGAATTTTATTGAATCGGGAAAGCAGAATATAAATTCAGCCAAATTTAACGCGGCTGACCTGTTAAAACAGACCCTGGCGCTGAATATTAATCACGCTAAAACAAAAAATATAGCCATAGAGCTGATCTGTGAAGATGACCTGGAGATGATCTCCGATAAGGATTCCCTTGGACAGATACTTGATAATCTGATATCAAACGCGGTCAAGTTCACATACCCTGATAAAAATATAATTATTAAAGCTGTGCATGAAGGAGATAATATCAGGTTTGAAGTTAAAGATGAGGGACCCGGTTTAACGGAAAGCGATAAGGAAAGGCTGTTCAAAAGATTCGCAAGACTGAGCGCAATGCCTACCGGCAATGAAATATCAACAGGCCTGGGCTTATCGATAGCTCATAAACTTACCTCTATGCTTGGCGGTAAATTATGGTGTGAAAGCGAAGCGGGCAATGGTGCCGTATTTATTGCGGAAATTCCCGCTGCTGCTGCGCCGCGCACAGAAGAAGTTCCGGTTTAGTTTACCTGTACCTGATCAACCGGTTCAAACTAAAGTATCAACCTATAACCAATTAAAAAAGTTAACTGCATTTAAAAATTTAATTGCATTTAAAAACAGCTACCCTTTCTTAATTATTTTATCAACCTTAGAAACAAGGTGATTAAATAACTGCGTTATTTAATCAAAACCATTTTTTTTGTCTGCGTAAATTCATTCGTTTCAAGCTTATAAAAATATATTCCGCTGGCTAATTGTGAGGCGTCGAAATCATAGTTATATGTACCCGCTGAAAGTCTGCCGTTAAACAGCGTAGCTGTTTCCCTTCCCGCTGCATCGTATACGGTAAGCTTAACCAATCCCGATTTTGGCACGCTGAATTTTATATTGGTTACGGGATTGAACGGGTTGGGATAGTTTTGCGAAAGAGAAAATTGATTTGGTATTTCATTTGAAATGTAATGTATAGCACTAAATTCATTTAGGAATCTTTTATATACACCACGACCCCACGTGCCAGCATAAACATAATTATCAGATATTATTAATGCATTTATTGAAATGCCACTAGGCAGTCCTTCATTTCTTTGTACCCAATTCCCTCCATTGTTACTGGATACAAATACACCAGAGTCTGCTCCAGAAAAAATATTATTGCCATTAACAGCTAAAGAAAAAATTGACCCGACATTGGATAAAACATTCGACCAATTAGACCCATTATTTGTAGTGGCAAACATCCCATCTCCTCTAGTTCCGGCATAGACATTATTTCCATTTACAGCTAATGACCATACTGTCGTATTGCCAGAAATACTGACCCAGTTAGCACCATTATTCGTAGTTGAATATATGCCGTATAAATACAGGCCAGCAAAAGTGTAACTGCCATTAGTTGCTAAAGATAGAACAAATCTATTATTTAACCCTTTTTGATTCCATGAAAATCCATTATCAGTCGACAAATACACTCCAAAATTATTTGTTCCTGCAAAAATATTAGTCCCATAAGCTGCCATTGACCAAACCGCTTGATTAGTTAATGCTGTTTGAATCCAATTGCTGCCATTATTTGTTGATGAATAGACACCGCTCCCACTTGTACCTGCGAAAATTTTATTCCCGTTTGTCGTGGTAAAAGAAAGAGCCGTATGATTTAAAGATGTTGCTAACCAATTGGATCCACCATTTGTTGATAAATACACGATACCGGTAGATGTCGCAGTAAATAAGTTATTCCCCAAAAAATCCATTGCTTCAACACTCACATTTCCCATTCCATTATTTACCGGTATCCATTGTGGATAAGAAACTTGAACTTGAATACAAAGAATTGAGAGTAAAATAAATTTTTTCATTTTATTAAATTCAGTTACACCATTGTACAAATTACCAAAAATTATTATAAGATTCTCTGCTATATACGTTCCGTCAGGTAATTAAATAAAAAAGAGCTATACGGCTCCTTTTTATTAAAAAAAATATTTACTCATCTCAAGGTGGGTAAGCCTATTTAATCAGCACCATTTTTTTTGTCTGCGTAAATTCATTCGTTTCAAGCTTATAAAAATATATTCCTGAAGTTAATTGCGATGCATCGAAATCGTAATTATATGCTCCCGCTGAAAGTACTCCGTTAAACAGCGCTGCTGTTTCCCTTCCCGCTGCATCGTATACGGTAAGCTTAACCAATCCCGATTTTGGGATGCTGAATTTAATATTGGTTACGGGATTAAACGGGTTGGGATAGTTTTGCGAAAGAGAAAATTCAGACGGTATTTCAGAAGTGATTTCTGTAATGCTCACGGGATTACCGGAAGAATTACGTCTGTAGAAAACCTCACAGTTCCCAAGGCGGTAATCAAACCATACAACATGCAGAGCGGAACCGGTAACCCATACAGATGGTGTTCTTGATACAGCCGGATCATTTGTTAACCTTGTGACTGTATTGTTCCAGGTCGCTCCGCCATCAGTTGAACGCTTATAGAAGATCTCCGGGTTGCCCTCCCTGTAATCCTCCCACACAATATGGATAGATGAACCCGCTGAAAAAATAGCGGGATACTGCGAATCAGCGGTATTATTTGTCAGCCTGATTTCGGGTTCCCAGTTCGCTCCGTTATTAGTTGAGCGGATATAATAAACTTCCTGGTTATTGCCCAAAAACTCCTCCCATACGATATGCACGCTTTGCCCTGTAACTGATATAGAAGCAACCTGTGAAATTTCAATTCCGTTGGTTAACCTTGAAACCGCATCCCAGCTTACACCGCCGTTTGTTGACCTTTTGTAATATATCTCATAATTTCCGTCACGGGTATCCTGCCAAACAGTGTGTACAAATGATCCCGAAGAGAACATACTTACCCTTTCAGAAATGTTCGGGTCCTGGGTTAATCGGAAATCGGGTTCCCAGCCGGAACCGTTATTTGTTGAGCGCTTATAGTATATTTCCGGGTTACCGTTTCGCTCATCTTCCCATGCAATATTCACATTATTCCCTGAAGCAGTTATAACGGGAGAATAGGATCCCGCCGCGTCATTTGTTAACCTGACTACAGCCTCCCAGGTTGCCCCGCTGTTTGTAGAACGTTTATAATAGATCTCCGCATTACCGTTTCTGTTATCTACCCAGGCTATATGCACAAATGTACCTACAACCGTTATTGCGGGAACAGCGGAATTACCCGGATCATTGGTCAAGCGTGTATCCGCATCCCAGTTTAGTCCGGAATCAGTTGATCGTTTATAATATATCTCAGGATTACCGTCACGGTGATCTTCCCATACAACATAAATATTAGTGCCGCTTGCGGCAATAGTGTTATTCTTCACCATCGGTGATGATGAGCCTCCGGTAAGGTTATACTCATTTTCCCACTGAGCCTCAGCGGTAAATGCATAAAACAAGATGATGAGTGTAAAAATGAATTTTTTCATTTGTTTATCCTGAAATTATAAATGATCTGGTTATTTAATTAATCTGTCAGAGCCGGACTTCTATAGCAGCTTTGCTACTTTATCAGCACCATTTTCTTTGTCTGTGCAAATTCATTTGCTTCAAGCCTGTAAAAATATATTCCGGAAGTTAACTGTGAAGCATCGAAATCAAAATTATATGTCCCGGCTGAAAGCTCTCCGTTAAACAGCGCGGCTGTTTCCTTTCCCGCCGCATCATATACCGTAAGTTTAACCAAGCCTGTTTTTGGAATGCTGAATTTAATATTCGTTACGGGATTGAACGGGTTGGGATAATTCTGCGAAAGTGAAAGTTCTGAAGGTATTTCATTATTTACGGGGGTTACTCCAACGGGAAAACTGAAAACATTTTTTTTATAATAAATTTCCGGGTTGCCGTCCCTGGTATCCTCCCATACAACATGTGCCGAAGAATCGGAAATATCTATCGAGGAATTGGCGGATGACCCTGTATTTGCCATAGGACTTAAAAGCAGGTCAGCGCTCCAGTTCAGCCCGCCGTTTGTGGTTACTTTATAATAGATCTTATAGGAATTTAAACGAAAGTCACTCCATACAACACCCATCAGCTGACCAAATGCCACAGCATTGGGAGATATGGAATTATTTGTTGCGTTCGTCAGTCTTGAATCAGAGCTCCACACAGCACCGCCATCGGTTGACCTTTTATAATAGATCTCACTGTTGCCATCACGCAGATCACTCCAGAATAAATTTATGTTCAGACCGCTTACAGCAATATTCGGGTAAAATGAAATTGCCGGGTCGTTTGTCATTCTTTGATCCGCTGACCAGTTTACGCCGCCGTTGGTTGAGTTCTTGTAGTATATTTCAGAATTGCCCATGCCGCTTACCCACGCCAAATGTATATTCTGCCCGAACGAAGCAACCGAAACATCATTTGAAACAACAGTATCGTTGGTTAAACGCATTTCACTGCTCCAGTTTACCCCGGCATTTGTTGAACGCCTGAAATAGATCTCATTGTTCGGCAGGTGACGGTTATCCTCCCAGGCTAAATATACATTGCTGCCTGAAACCGAAACAGAGGGGTATTGGGAATCCATCATGTCAGTGGTGATCTGTACTTCAGGCTGCCATGTTGTGCCGTTATCGGTTGAGCGCACGTAAAAAATATCTACCGGTGCAAGCCGCTGGTCAACCCAAAAAATATGTATTGTTGATTGATACAGGGCAATAGTGGGTGCACCTGAGAAATTACCGACGGGTGAAAGTCTCTGGTCAGCGCTCCATGAAACTCCGTTGTTTGTTGAACGTTTGTAATACACTTCGGCATCGCCATCTCTGTGTTCCTGCCACACCACGTGTAAGTTGTTTCCGTACACTGCAATGCTTTTATCCCTGCTGCCAAATGAATTCGCAGAATTATTGGTGAGCCTCACATCAGTTTGCCACTGCCCAAAAACCTGTACTGTTAAAAGCAGCAGGCAAATGAAAGATATTCCGTATATAAACTTCTTCATAATTCTTACCTGTTTTCTTCAAAATCATTTTTTACAAAGTTATGGTATAGGCTTGCCACAGACAAAGAAATATATGCGTGTTTCTGACCATTAAAACAATGATTATTGTTGATTTTTTGCATAAATATCGCAATATTACCTGTGTATTCTGACCACAATTAATGTACTAAAAATGAAAGAAACAAAGTTAGCCAGCCTGTTAAAGACCTTTTCAGCCGAAGAAATTAAAGAATTCCGAAAATTCGCAGCATCGCCGTATTTTAACGAAGGAAGAAATCCGTTGCCGCTAATTATTGAGGTGCTGAAGTATTACCATGATTTTGACCGGCCGGGTTTTACCAAAGAGAATTTATACTGTGCAATTTATCCCGGAGAAAAAATAAATCTCACAGCGTTTGATAAACAGCTGTCAAGAGCGGGGGCTCTTGCTGATAAATTCCTGCTTCAAAAGGGACTGGAAAAAGACGGTGACCGTATGCTTGCTGTACACGCAAAAGAACTGAGCAAAAGGAATCTTAACAAATTATTTGAAAGCAAAATAAAAGAAGCTGAAGCAAAAATATCTTTGAATTCACCCTATGATACACATTACTTTGAAACTGTAAGAGATCTTGAGATTATAAAAGTTGATAACCTTCTTGGAAACAGAGATTCATATAACAACAAAGAAAAATTCTTTGCGCGGGGAGATTACAACCTGCTTGATATGATCTTTAAATTCATACTGAGCATCGAAGATATCGCGCTGGTGTGTTATGAAATGAATATGGATATAGAAAAGAGTCTTGCTTACAAAGCCGCTGAGTTTATTGATATAGAAGGTATAATAGGGATGCTGAAGGACTCAGGGAATAAATACAGCGGGGTGCTGGAGCTGAAATACCGCGAGTTAAACGCGCTTATGAAGCCGGGAAAAAATAACTATCTTGCCTATAAAGAAGTTTTTAAAGAAAACCTGCCTGTTATGGGGTGGAGCGCGAAATTCAACAGTTTCATTATCGTCTCATCGATCTGCATTATAAGCAGGCAGCACGATGTAAAATTCTTTAACACAGAATTATATGAATTAAATAAATTTAAGGTTGATGAAAATTCATACGCCTTCAGCGAGGAGCTCTACACTTACCTTCCGCTATATGTAAGCCTGCTTTCATCATTTATAAATAACAGGGATGCTGAATATTTAGATAAACTGGTTGAAAAGTTCGGCAGCAGAATTGACCCGGTGCATAAGGAAAGCTTCATAAGCTATACATTCATGCAGAAGATGTTCCTGGAAAAAAGATTTGAAGAAGCTCTCAGGTATCACTCAATGGTAAATTATGACCATAATCTGATACGGATAAACGCAAGGATCCTGCTGGTTCAGTTATATTATGAAATTGGTTATACTGAAGAGCTTATCAGCCTGCTGGACGCAGTTAAAAAATATTTTACAACAAAGAAGAATTATTCCCGCCATAAAATTGAAGTAATACTGCGTTTTTTGAAGATCACGAAAAAACTGGCGAAGGTAAAATCAGCGGGCGCAGGAGAACTGGAAAGTCTGAAGAATGAAATCAATTCCGATACTGAAATACAGGGCAAGAGCTGGCTTAGGGAAAAAATTGCTGAGCTTGAAGCAGTCATTGGTTGATTTCACAAATCTATTCTGCAAAAAAACCGTTGAAACGGTTATTATCCCCACAGCTAAAAACAAAACCCACGGATAAATCCGTGGGCTAAAATATAACATTCATTTTTTGGGTAACTGCGCTATTTGATCAACACCATCTTCTTCGTTTGCGTGAAATCATCCGATTCAAGTTTATAAAAATATATTCCGCTTGCAAGCTGCGATGCATCGAAATCATAGTTATATATACCCGCTGAAAGTCTGCCGTTAAATAACGTAGCTGTTTCTCTGCCTGAAGCATCAAATACTGTGAGTTTTACAGCACCTGATTTTGGAATGCTGAAATTAATATTGGTTACAGGGTTAAAAGGGTTGGGATAGTTTTGTGATAACTTAAATCCTTCGGGTACGTTTGTGCTGATCTGCTGAATGCCTATACCGCCGTTCACTGTTTTTAAAATTCTTCCGTTATCACCTACAACATAGCCTACACTGCTGTTTACCATAAATATTCCGCGGAGGAATGAAGTTGTATCGCCGGATGGCTGTGTTTCCCAGGTTGAGCCGCTGTTTGTTGTTCTGCGTATAGTTCCTTCGGGTCCGGCACCATATACTGTTACTGCATTAACTGCATCAAGAGAGTTTAATCCCGATGTATTTCCGGGAGAAGTAACCGGGCTCCAGTTATTGCCGCCGTTGGTAGTTCGGCGTACTTCCTCAATAAGTCCTAAAGCTGTAAAGTACCCGTTATTATTATCGGCAAAGGTAATACTGCCAATATAATTATTGGTACCTGATACCTGCGCATTCCAGTTTACCCCGCCATTTGTAGTTTTAAAAATTACTCCTGATACTCCCGCCGCAATAACATTATTGGCATCAAAGCACTGCAATGTAATGAGGTCAGATGCTGTTATCGCAGACACGATCCAAACACTGCCGCCGTTGGTTGTTTTGCCTATCTTTCCATCGCTGCCGCAAACATAACCTGTGTTATTATCGGCAAAGCTGACTTCATGAACTGTACTGATGCCGTTTACTGTTCCGGCTGACCATGTTGCTCCGCCGTTAGTGGTTTTAACTATTGTGCTGGTGCCGCCAGTCATATAACCTGTAAGCGCTGAAGGGAAACTGATGGAAAACAAAGGACTTGAAGTATTGGAAACCTGCTGCCCCCAAAGAGTGCCGCCGTTTGTAGTGTAAAGTATCCTTCCGTTTGAACCGCACGCCCAGCCGGTGGATTCACTTATAAAATGCACATCAAAAAGATTTTCCGCAACACCCGATGTTTGTGCCTGCCAGTCAGCTTTTGCGGCTGTGGTGAAAAAAATGAACAATTGTAAAACAAATAATAATTTTAGTTTCATCGCTGCTCTCCGGATTAGATTTCAGGCAAATTACGCAAAAGTGTATGAATTATCAATTACGTGAATAAATAATTCAGAAACCTAAAATTTGGGTATTCGGGTTATTGGTATTAGTGAGCAGAACCGGAATAAAAGCCGGTACGGCGGATGAAATTCTTCTAAGGCTTGAAAAAGAGAGCGCGGTTGAATCAGGCGCCTGGCTTGCGAAGAAGCTGAAGGGGATTTGATGAGGTTGCTTTACGCTGAAATGCTTCCATACAAACCGTTGAAACGGTTTAGATATTTCACATCAAACAAAACCCACGGATAAATCCGCGGGCTGATTAAAAAAACTGGTCACCGGTTTTCTGTGCTAAGATTATAATTTCCCCTGTTTCCTTAATATAAGATCAATCATTTCTCTTACACATCCGCGGCCTGCGGAAACTTTTGTGATGTAATGCACTTCATTACGGACTTCTTCAACAGCTTCGGGGGGGCATGCTGAAAATCCTGCCCGGTTAAGCAGGGGAATATCAAACACATCATCACCCATAAAGCACAGGTTCTCATCGGTCAAATTATATTTCAGATTAATTTCATCAGCCGCTTCGCATTTATTACTGCAGTTCTGGTAAAGCTCTTCAATGTTCAGGCGCTTTGCGCGCATTTCATTTGCGACGGCTGACATTCCGGAGATGATGGCAAATTTGAGTCCGTGCAGCCTGCCGCGGTTTATGCCAAAGCCATCATGCGCGTTGAATGCCTTGAGCATTTCGCCGCTTGATGAGTATATTATAGAGCCATCGGTCAGTACGCCGTCCAGATCCATAAGTATGAACTGAATTTTGGAGAAATCTACTTTGTTGATGTCTTTCATAGTCTGTTGTTGGTGGTAACACCAACAACGGGGTGTTGGGTTATCTGTGATTTTCCTGAAATTTATTATTATTGTTATGTAAATTGCGGATAAATATTGATTATAGAAATGAATAATGAAGTAAATATAACGGGCTGGGATTTTTCAAAGCTGACGGAAACAGGAAGGATGAATGAAACTCCTTTACCGTGGGATTATCATGCTATTGTTAAACAATATATCCCGGGTGCCGGGCGAATGCTTGATATGGGTACAGGCGGCGGCGAGTTTTTGAAGTCGCTTGCACCACTACCCCCGGAAACTTATGCAACCGAAGGTTACGCGCCCAATGTGAAAATCTCGGAAGAAAATCTGAAGCCATACGGAGTAAAAGTAATAAGCGGCTATAAGGATAGCGAGCTTCCGCTGGAGGATAACTTTTTTGATCTTGTGATAAACCGGCATGAGTATTATGAAGCAGCAGAAATATACAGGATATTAAAACCCGGCGGATTTTTTATCACCCAGCAGGTAAAAGGCAACTGTGATGATACTATAATAGAGCTATTTAACCCGGAAGCTAAAGTTGAATTTAAGGACTGGTCGCTTGCCAAAGCATTAAATGAGCTGAAAAATTTTCCGTTTGAAATAATTAAGGCAGATGAATCGGTGGGCTTTACGAAGTTTAAAGATGTTGATGCATTGATCTCTTACATAAAGGTAATAAACTGGCTGGTACCTGAGTTTACCCGTGAAAGATATTTGGATGCAATTGATTCTGCCGAAAATATAATAGCTGATAACGGAACCTTCAAAAGTACATTTGACAGATTTTTGATTATTAGCGAAAAAATGAAGTAACTTACTGATAAATAACAACACATTTTAAAATATCACGAAATCCGTTACTTATTTGCTCTATATTATATACTATCTTTGGTTAATTAAATTACAGTAATTTTTTAAGCCAGGGGGCAGTAATGAGATCAGGAGCAAAATTTACAGGTTACATAATTTTTTTCACGTCATTATTTGTATTAAGTTTTTTACTATATAATAATGCCGGGGCATCTGAAAATACAAACAGACCATATTATGTAACATCCGCTGTACCGCAGAAAATTGTATGGCGTGAAGATATATATGACCCGTATATTAAGGCAACAGTAAATGTTATCAAGCTTGATGACAATTACTTCGCCAATATAAGCGGACCAGAAAAAGCGGTGCTTGGGTACCTTGCTTCAACAATAGGCAATGAGTGTTACGCAGATGGAGGAATGCAGAATGTGAAGTGCAAGATCCTGACAGCACTTAATATGGGCTACCAGTGCAGCGAAGAAAGTAAATCATTTTTAAAGAACTGGTTCCGTGATGATGCCGTTATATTAAAGCAGGTGGAAAAATGCAAACCAACACTTGCTACAACTGTAGAAAAGACGTTTGATGAAGTGAAGATAACAACTGCAGATAATACAATTAAAGTGGATTTAAAGGGTTTGAAGCTGAATATAAAAGAAAACAGCTTAAGCAGGTGGAGCGAATCAATCACATTTAAAGTTGATGGCGATAAAGTTTCATTAACAGAAAGAACAAAAAAAAGCGATTAGTTTTAAATATTAGTTTTAAAAAATTTAGTTTAAAAAAATAGTTAATGGATGAGAAAGGAGCTGAAACATAGCTCCTTTTTTATTTATACACAAAACCTGAATAAGTTATGTTATATTACAATGATATATATTATTTGCAGCTTAATAAATAAATATAATTATGGAAAAACATATTAAAAAAATTGTGTTTGGAATTATAGCAATCATAACACTTATAGTTTTTGTTTTCTATTTTGCGGCGTGCAGTAACGATATCACTTCAAGCTTTGGCACGGTGAAGGCAAAAAGCATAGAGCTTACCGATAGCGAAGGCGAAACTATCGCTACGGTGAAAGCCGTAAAAGACGCCGCGGGCAAAAGTGTGGTTAATATTATGGATAAAGACGGGAATGTTATAGGAGTGTTCAGCGGAAAGTAATAGTCCCGCCATTATCAGGCGGGACCGTGTGTCTTTTTTAAAGTTTATTAAACTCACTTCGCATCATCTTCATCGCCCGCTCCAAGGGGCTCGATTCTGTACGATGATTTGCCCAAAATACATTTATAGCCTTCATCAACAATAAATGGTTTCATCTTATCTGAAAGCTTGCCGGTATTAGCCTGGAACTCTTCAATTTTTTTCGCCATTTCCTCCATGGTTATTTTTCCTGCCTGGAAATCCTGTGCAAGCTGCTCCATTTCCTTTGCGCTTGATTCCTGCTCAGAAAAATCGCTGAGTATATGCGAAACCTCGACCGCACCTTCGTATACGCGGACTATATCAATGCTGTCACCGGCATCTATGAGCACTTCATGGGAATACCTTGTTTTGTTGTGTTTCACAGAAGATCTTTTCCCCTCGGTTCTGATTTTGCTCTTTTCTGATGGCGGAGAGTCATAGGTAACTTTTCCTTTTATAATAAGTACTTTCTTGGCAAGCTCGCCCTGCCATTCGATCTTCAATTGCTCGCAAATTGCATCAAGCAATGGAATTTTCATAAGCGCATATTCATGCGCTGTCATAAAAAGACGTCCTGTGCGGGTTGGGTCACTTTTCATAAATACCGCAACGGCGATAAGGCCGTCAGCCCCGGTTTCAATTATTGTCCCGTCAGAAAGTATATCACCTTCTTTCAAAGTATCATCTTTGAGCAAATAGGATGTATCGGGCGTGCCGCACATATTGCCTATATGAATCTTCCTGACCGTTCCGTATGCGTAACCTTTAAGCTTAACAACTTTCCAGAAACATGGGTAGTAACCGTCGTCATAACTTCCGGGGTTTGAGTTATCACCGTCAAAAAGCAGTGAATCATGTGAGCCGCCGGTAAACACCGGGCTACCGCCGGCGAGCGTTACATTAAAAGCTGACAATAAAACAGCACATACCAGCATGAAAAATAATTTCTTCTTCATAATATTTTATGTTATTTAATTAAACTTATTTTAATAACTTTAAAAATTCCGTTTGAGCTTACCTTCAGATAATAAATTCCCGAAGATAATGCTTCTGCACTAAACTCAACGCTATAATGACCTGCATCCTGTTTTCCTTCGAATATTTTTAAAGCTTCCCTGCCAAGCTGGTCATAAAGCGTAACGGAAACAAAACTGCCTTTCGGGATCTGGTATTTCACAGTTGTTGATGGATTGAACGGGTTCGGGTAATTCTGAAATAATTCAAATGTGCCCGGAAGCTCATTTGTTTGCTGAACTCCAACCAATCCACCGCAAATATTTCCGCCGCCGTAAAGCGTTCCGCTTCCGTTTATGATATTCACACAAAGATCGGCTCCCGTTGTAACGCCAAGCGTTGTTCCTGCCTCAAGCGTGAGGACGCTTTGCGCTTTCACGGGACTCAACAGCACAAGAAATAAAGTTATTATTATTATTTTCACAGTTCTGCCCTCTTATTTACTTTTCTTTTTCAGTCAGTGAAGCGTTCTTAACCCCGGAGAGTTCCTTCACTGACTCTTCCAGGCGTGTGAGTTTTTCTTTCAGCATATTCAGTGACTGAATTTCGGCGGAAAGTTTTTCATTCGTACTTTTCAATTCGTTATTTTCAGCCTTAAGTTCCTGTATGGCTTTTACCATCGGGGCCAAAAGATCATTATATCGCATCTCATAATTCCCGTTATCATCTTTGGAAATGATTCCTGTATTCTCAATTCCTGTTTCATTCAGAGTTTCTTCAACATCCTGCGCAATAAAACCGTATTCTGTTTTTTTGCTTTCATCATTTTTCCTTAAATAAGATACCGGGCGCAGTTTGTTTATAAAATCCAGCCCTAGCTCTGAGTTCCTTATATTTTCTTTCCATTTCCTGTCGCTTGTGATTGTCCATGCAACCTGAACGCCTGCATAGGTTATCGAAGTATTCCCTATTCTAACCTGGTTGCTGCCTGTATTATTTGGAACCTGCGCATCGCTTCCAATACCTATATTATTATTACCGGCTGTTAAGTTATATAATGACTGGTTGCCAACTGCCGTGTTCTCATTCCCTGATACATTGCCGTATAGTGAGGTATATCCAACGGCTGTATTCCTCAGCCCGGTTTGATTGCTGTATAATGAGTAATATCCGAAAGCGGAATTATTATTACCTGTTAAATTATTGAACATGGATTGTGTACCCATGGCAGTATTCATCCATGCTGTGGTTGAGTTGTAGAGTACCTGGTATCCCGCCGCCGTATTGTTGTAGCCCGTTGTATTACTGTACATGGAATATCTGCCCAATGCAATGTTCTGGTATCCTGTTGTATTCATCATAAGCGCCTGTGAGCCCAGTCCGCAATTAGCGTAACCGGTTGTAAGCTGGGTTAATATATTGGAGCCAAGGGCAATATTGTAACTTCCTTCGCTCCCGGTTCCGCCAAGCGTGAAGTTACCGCTGTTTAAACCAAGGAATAGATTTTCGCCTGATGTTCCTGTTCCCTTATAATCATGCAGGAACCGGCTTGCCCCTTTAAATATAATTCCGAGCGTGGCTCCCGTTGTCGGCACCAGCGTAAGGCTTCGGTTCAGTGAAAGGTAACCCGTATTCTGCGCCAGCGAAAGATATGTTGTTGTGGTATCTCTTATAATAAACTGCCCGCCTGTACCAAGCTTGCCGTTTATATTCTGGCTGAATGCCACAGAATTAAAGATAAACAGAATGAAGATGACCGCCTGAAATGTACTTTTTAAAATTCTCATTTTTTTTCTTTCAGATATTAGTTTAAACTTTGTTTGATATTGAAACTACTTAACCAGTATCATTTTTAATGTTTTACTGAAATGCTGTAAACTGCCGGCTGCATCTATCCTGTAAAAATATACGCCGCTTGCAAGATTGGTCCCGTCAAACTCAATGGTATAATAATCAGCCGCCCTGGTTTCATCAAGCAGTGTAATTACTTCCCTGCCTGTGATATCATATATTTTGATTGTTACCCTGCCCTCTTCCGGCAATTCAAAACTGATTTTTGATTTCGGGTTTGATGGATTTGGATAATTCTGGCTCATTTCAAAGTTCCCCGGAGGATAGATTGATACATCCGGTTCTAATGAAAAATATTCATAGTTCCCGTTGTAATCAATTTGCTTAAGGCGGTATTTGTAGTTTCCGGCTTTTAGTTTTTCATCTTTGAACAGATATCCGATTGATACATTAGAAGTACCGTGACCCGGAATAAATGCAATTTTCTTCCATTCGGAAGTCCCGCCTTCGGGGAGATTCAGGAAGGCCGATCTTTCAATATCAAACCCGGAATTATTCAGCTCCCACTCAGTTACCCACATCAGTGTCACATCACGTTTGTTTACACTTGATGTGAAAGATGAAAGTCCAACGGGCAGCGCGCCTGTGCATATAGTACCGGAACCTGAATATGCACCGTTAATGATTATTGCATCCGCGCAAATATCTGCGCCTGAGCCAACATCAATTATCGAGCCCGGGTTGTACAATATCTGGCTTTGGGCAAAAAGCATATTGCCTGTGAGTAAACTGATGACTGATAGTATAAAAAATTTTGTTTTCATAGTTCCCGGCTTTATACCCCCTCTTAATCTCCCCCTTTCATGGGGAGAAATGACAGGTTTTATTTCTCGGTCAGTTTAACTTCTTTTATGGAGTTATTGTTTGACTTCATCTTTTCAATTTCGCCTGCCAGCACACTTTGCATTTCTTCAAACTTTGCAAGTTTTTCTTTTAGCTCATCATTTTCGGTTTTCAATTCCTGTATAGCTTTTACAATCACCGGAAGTAAATTCCCGTAAGTTGCTTCCCATTTTTCGGGATTATCTTTAAGTACAAGATTCAGCCATTCAGCACCCGAGGTTTGCTGAACTTCATCTAATTCCTGCGCTATGAATCCGGCTGTCGGCGCTTCTTTCATCTTGCTGCCATCTGAAGCATTATCATCGTACCATTCGCGTTTATCCCAGTTGAACTGCCTCGGGCGAAGCTTCGTGATGAAATCAAGACCCAGTGATAAGTCCTGTATGTTCTTTTTATCCCTTCCATCTGAAAGAGATGTAATGCTCTGCACATTGCAGCGCAGCGAGCTGACGAACTGGTTACCTAAAGTTATCTGGTCATTCGCTGTTGGACTTGTGGGATTTGCATCAATTCCAACAAGTGTAAGATTATACCCGGTAGTAACTAATGAGCCGGCATTGTATCCTAAAGCTGTATTATAATTCCCCGTAGTATTTGAATTCAGCGAATGATGGCCTACTGCTGTATTCTGCCAGCCGGTGCTGGAGTATAATGAATTGTAACCGACCGCAGTATTACCGGAATTAACGATGTTTGAAAATAAAGACTGATATCCTATTGCTGTATTTTCAGAACCTGTAACGCTGTAAAAAGATGAATTTTTTCCTACGGCAGTATTATAATTCCCGGTTGTATTTGAATATAAAGAGCCGGATCCTAATGCGGTATTATCATAACCGGCAGTGTTATCGTGCAGTGTCCCGAATCCAACTGATGTATTTTCAGTGCCGGTGGTGTTGGAAAATAATGAATAAGAGCCCACTGAAGTATTGTAATTCCCGGCAGTGTTATTGTTCAGGGAATAAGAGCCCAGTGCAGTATTGTTTTTACCGGTTGAATTAAAGAACAGAGATTGATTTCCCATTGCTGTATTTTGAAATCCCGAGATGTTGGAATTCAATGCTGTAACCCCCACTGCTGTGTTTTCATAACCGCCGGTGTTATATTGTAAAGAGCCGCTTCCAAGAGCAGTATTCTGATAACCTGTAGTAAGTGAGGAAAGCGTATAAGCTCCAACGCCGGTATTTGTCCGGGACTGAGATAATAAACTGAAATTCCCGGAAAAAACGCCAATGAATGTGTTATACCCTGTTTCTTCAGTGGTGTGATAGGTGTGAATAAATCTGTTCGCGCCTTTATATATCACACCAAGATTGGAGCCTGTTGTATTAGGAAGAACAAAACTGCGGTTTAATGTAAGATATCCGCTTGCCTGGCTGATAGTCAGGTATTCACCGGTTTCACCTTTGATCGTAAATACTCCGCTTGTACCAAGTGTGTTGGAGATATTCTGTGAATATTGCAGGTTACAGATCATCACGCTGCAGATCAAAGTGATTAGAATTTTTGATTTCATTGTTCTTTTATTTTATTGTTGCTGCTTAAATTCTGTTTCCCGGCGGTTACTTCTTTGAGATAAAGTCCGCATGAACCGGAAATAACTGCATCGGTATTTTGACCCGTTATGCGCTTAAGAATTTTTATCAAATTGTGTGTGGATCTTTCCAGCCTGTACCCCCGTGAAATTTTACCGCTTTTTTTCTTCATTAATTTTGACTGATTGTGCACTTTTTTTATGCCCTGCTAAAATACTCCACAAAGCCTGCAAGAACAAAAAAAATATTTCATAAAAATGAAAGGTTTTTCATTTGAAATATCTTGAATTACTCCAAAAAAATGCTGAATTTAAAGAAAATTGAAGTGCAAAAATGAATGGTTATTTGAAAGATTCTCACCTGGTAAAAATTTTGTGCACATTTACCAAGCCTGAATTGAGGTCTTTCGGCAGGCTGGTAAACTCTCCTTATTTCAACACAAGCAGTCAAACAACTTTGCTGTACGGGGAAATTAAAAAATTTTATCCCGGGTTCGCAGGCGCGGAGTTTACACGTGAAAAGCTGTTTGCAAAGATCTACCCGGGAAAGAAATACAGCAAAGATCTTATCAACAGGCTGGTCTCTAATTTAATAGCGCTGGCAGAAGAATTTATTCTGTTAAACAGCAATCCATACAGAAAGCAGAACCTTCTGTTGGGATTAAGAAAAAGAAAACTTCACTCTTTATTTCTTTCGGAATACAATAAGATACAGAAGAAGAACAAATTCAACCTGTTTGCAGCAGAAGAAATTCAGCAGCAGATACTGATAGAAGAAGAATACGGAGATTATTTTCTTGATACCGATAAATACAGAATGTGGGATATACAAACAGATCTATCAATGGAGTACCACCTGATAAACTTTCTTTATAAAGCAGCCCAGGTATTCAGGCAGAAAACTTTTCTCACCACCAAAAAAGACAGCAGGACAAATGTGGCATATCATCTTGAAACAGCACTGGACCTCACCGGGCTCTTGGAACAGGTTAAGGGCTCAGATATCAAGAATAAGGAAATTATCTCCCATTATATCAGCCTGGTAATGCTTAACTCCACCAAAGATAAAAAACTTTACGAAGAAATTAAGAAATACATTTCGGGCAACCCGCTTATAAATGAAACAAAGGATATTTACATCGGTTATATCTACCTGCTGGATTTCCTTTCACACACGCTCAAGCTTGTGAAAGGTGAAGAAAGAATATACTATTTAAACGAAAAGAAGATCATTTATAAAGAGATCGAGCGGGTATATTTTGCAACCGGCAGAATTAAAATGCTTTTTGCGTTCTTCAGGAATTTTATTCTATCGGGTATAAATACCCATGACCTCGGGTGGAGCGAATATGTGCTTAACAAATATCTCCCGCAGATCCTTGAAAAAGGAAATGAGTCGGTTGGTAAATACTACGAAGCGTTGATATTATTCCATAAAGGCAGGTATTCAGAATCAATGGATAAGCTTTCATTCTTTAAATCAGATAAATTTGTAATGGATAAAGACGTACACTTTTATGATATAAGGATACTTCGTTTCATGCTTTATTTCCAACTTAATTTTTATGAAGAAGCATTAAGCCTGGCAGAAACATTTATGTACCAGCTGAAAAAAAGCAGGAATATGCCGGCTTCACACAGATCTTCCGCTGAGTCATTTGTTAAAAATTATAAAAAGATCATTCTTTATGTTCTGAATAATGATAAAGATTCATTAAGGCTGCTGGCAGAAAAGATCGACGCGGAGCGATCATATTCCGGCAGGGAGTGGCTCTTAAATAAAACTAAGGAAATATCAAAGGAAAATAAAAAAGGAGCTGATTAAAGCTCCTTTTTTTTATCCCCCTAAACTGCTTTTTACTTATCCTCATCACCCGCGCCAAGAGGCTCAACAACCCTTGAATTTTTTGTTACGGTACATTTAAAGCCTCCGTCAACAATCAACGGCGTCGCAAGTTCGTTTACCATTTGACTGAAGTTCTGAAATTCAGTAAATTTAGCCTGCATTTCTTCGGCTGTTATCTTTCCGGATTGCATTTCCTCACCAAGCTTCTCTACCTTTTTTGTCATTTCAGATTCATCAATATCAATCTTTAAAAATGATACTTCAACAGTTCCTTCATAAACCCTGATTATATCTGTACTATCGTTTGTTTCAACGCTGTACTCAGTCCCTTTTGGCTTAATTACAGACCTATATGTTTCTATAATTTTCTTTTTAACACTTTCCGCAGATTCCTTTATCTTTAACTTACCTCTTTTAAGAAGAACAGCACTATTAGATAAACACTTGGGAGGATATACAACGGAACCCGGACCAATTACAAAACGCTCAGAATCTACAATCTCCGTTCCTAATGGATATTCGTAATTGCCTCCAATTAGAAGCTCAACATAACCTGTGGGTCCTGTTACAATAGAATCGTTTCCACAAAGAAGATCCGCAGGTTTCAGTTGTTTCCACTCACATTTTCTGACTTTTCCCATTGTACTGCAGTCAAGTAATTCAATGGTATCGCGAGCTACCATTCCTTCTACCTTACCGCGAACACCCCGTAAGTTAACAAGAACCATACATGTATCAATAAACTGTGATTTTACATTCTGAATGCTTTCGCCGTCAAACAGCAGTGAATCATGCGGGTCTGTTGAGAACTTCAGCGGACTGTACGCGTTCGCAGATGCCGTTACGGCAAATAAAAGAGAAAATAAAAACAGGTATTTAATATTCTTCTTCATAATTATTAATTTTATTTAGAATTTTTTCACTTTATAATTTTTGCTGTTTCACCAACCTGTCAAAGCCGGATTTCAAAAAATAGCTTCGCTATTTTATCAACCTTAAAAATAAGGTGATTAAATAACTGCGTTATTTAATCAAAATCAAAAAAAATCTTCATTGTCTGGTGATATTTCTCTGTTGTTAGCCGGCAAAAAAATATACTCCGCCAGTAAATTTATCGCCTGGCATAAACTTTTTATTTAATATCCTCATCACCCGC
This sequence comes from Ignavibacteria bacterium, assembly GCA_030835085.1. Classification (GTDB taxonomy): domain Bacteria; phylum Bacteroidota; class Ignavibacteria; order Tepidaquicellales; family OLB5; genus OLB5. Next base: position 767 of record JAUQWQ010000147.1, on the reverse strand, counting down.
ACCAAGAGGCTCAACAACCCTTGAGTTTTTTGTTACGGTGCATTTAAAGCCTTCATCAACATTCAACGGCGTCGCAAGTTCGTTTACCATTTGACCGAAGTTCTGATATTCAGTCAATATAGCCTGCATTTCCTCAGCGCTTAGTTTTCCTGATTGCATATCCTCACCCAGTTTCTCCATTTTCTTTGTTACATCTCCCTCGTCAATATCTAAATTTTCAATTGTAACTTCAACAGCGCCTTTATATACCCTGATAACATCAACGGTATCACTCTCGGTAAATTTCACCTCGTGTGAATAACGGGTCTTTTTATGTTTAGCTGAAGAGCGTTTTCCTTTTGTTGTGATCTTTGTAAGTGGGGCCAGTTCTTCTTCATCTTTTGTTTCACTTTCGTAAGTTACATTTCCCTTTATTACGGGAATAGTGGACTGTACTTCCAGGCGTTTGCAGAGATCCTGAATTCTTGGAACTTTGATCTCAGAGGATTCCTGTACAATAAGTGATGTGGAGGGAAAATCTGCCATTTCATCGGTAGATAAATATATGCCTAATCCAATCCAGCTGTCTTTTGTTGTTAGAACTGTAGTTCCTTCAATCAGGATATCCCCGATCTTAAGTACTTTAGTTTTTGCAACCCAAAGAGTTTCAAACCCGCCGCAGGCAGGAACTATTTCTTTTTCCATCACCTCTCCGGTCACAATACCCTTTCCCCCCCTCACTTTCACATAACATCTTTTTGATAGGGGCTGTGAAGTTTTATTAAACC
>JAUQWQ010000015.1 GCA_030835085.1 Ignavibacteria bacterium | reverse complement strand
ACAGCGCTCTTCGCTGTTAACTTCACCATTTTACTCACCTCTTGCGGTTTCCCACCAGGATTTCATTTGCGAATATACAGATACCGCCACATCAATTGGCGGTCAATTGATAGTCAATCATAACCCAATGGGTTTGAAGATAATACAGCAGTCTTACTGCTGGAACTATCCCTATGCTGATTTTTTTGTGATAATGCGCTACAGGATCATTAACATTGGTTACAGGGGTGATACATCTCCAATTGATAGCATTTTTACGGGAATGTGGACTGATCTTGTTGTAAGGAATACACAAATAACCAGACCCGGTGGATCGTCGTTTTTCACTAAGGGCGGCAACGGATGGGATAGTCTATATAACATGGCTTATGAATTTGATGCAGCCGGCGATGTTGGGTACACTAACAGCTACATCGGAATTAAAATTTTAGGTTCAACTCCATACGGCAGAACAATGGCAGATACTATGCCAACCGGCAGAAATTTCGTTACCTGGCAGTTCCGCAATACAGTTGATCCCGTTTATTTCGCTCCCCAGACTGATGAAGGAACAGGCGGCAGATATACTAAGATGAACGGATTCTTTACAAACGGCGTTAAAGTTAATGCTTCAATTCTGAGCCAGATAAAACAGCCATCAAACCGCTCGGCGCTCGTTTCAAACGGTCCATACACCACATTAAATTATTTAGATACACTTGAAGTTGTTTACGGCATTATATGCGCGAAAAAGACCGGCAACGATCCGCAGAGCTGGGACTCCAGCTACCAGCGCACAGAGCTTCGCTCTCACGCTGACTGGTGCCAAAAAGCATATAATGGCGAAGATAAAAACGGCAATGGCAGGCTTGATCCGGGAGAGGATATCAACGGTAATAATTTTCTGGATAGATATTTACTTCCATCACCGCCAAACAGCCCGGTAACAAAAATTATTAATGAAGAAAATAAAGTGACAGTTTACTGGGCAGCAAATGCTGAAAGAAGCATTGACCCGATTTCTTTGCTGCGTGATTTTGAAGGATACAGGATATACAGAACAAATGCAGGAGCAGATATTGATCCCACAAAACCACTGCTTTCTTCATTCATTTTAAACGGTGATTTTGACAGTATAAATAATATCGGCAACAATACGGGATTTAATTATATTAAGCTTCAGCAGGCTAAAACTTTCCCTAACGATACGAACCAATACTGGTACAAGTTTGAGTATAATAATCAGTTAAGAGGCTGGCAGTATGTTTATTCATTGACAGCTTATGATAAGGGTGATACAACAAACGATCTTGAATCACTTGAAAGCAGTTTACTTTCAAATTCATTCAGGCTCATACCCGGCACAGGTTCGCTGGATGACGAATCAACCCCGATCGGCGTTTACCCGAATCCATATTATGTAAATGCTGCATGGGATGGCGCGCAGGAGCGTGAGAGGAAAATATATTTCTTTAACCTCCCAGAGCAGTCAGAAATAACAATTTACACAGTTGCGGGTGATGTTGTTGATAAATTCACTCATAACTCATTAACATATAACGGCAGTGATATTCAATGGTTCAAAACTTTTGCCGATGGTACACAGATACTTGCCGGCGGCGAGCATGCATGGGACCTGATCACAAGGGATGACCAGGCTATAGCAACAGGACTGTATTTGTTCACAGTTAAGAATCAGAAAACAGGCTTTATAAAAAAAGGCAAGTTTTTGGTGATAAAGTAACAAAACCCTGAAGAAGCGAAAGCGACTGCCTTCCTGCCGTAACGGCAGTTCTGGCAGAAAGGGTTTTATATTAAAATATTTTAAGTTCCTAAATTTGCTTCACTCGTTAAGGATAAATAATAATTAAATCATACTAACATGAAGAAAATAATACCATTTTTAGCTCCCATAGTTTTTTTAGCAGCTATAGGTCTATACCTGGTCTACAATACTACTATTATGGTAGTTCAGACGGTTCCTAATGATTCACTGGCAATAGGTCATGACCGCTCAACAAAGATCAATGATACAGTAACTGTAATTGGAAGAGTTGTTGCCCCTGCAGTTGTAAACGCATCCGGCAATGATTTCAGGATACTTATGCGCGGATCAAGCTCACGTACTATTTACATCCAGGATACAACGAACGGAAATTTCAGCGGAATAATTGTAAGGCAGGCTGATACGGTTTCAAATACGCTAATTAATAATCTTGACTCAGGTATGAAGGTCAGCCTGAAAGGTATTGTACAGGAATTCCCTGATATTATTTCGTCGGGCGCAACCCAGTTAAAACTTGATACATTGACAGAAATTCAGATATTACCTACTATTAAAAGGAGACCGGCACCAATTCAGGTTAATGTTTCTGATTTTGATTCACTTGGCGGCAATGTGAAGTTCTTAAAAGGTGAAAAATACGAAGGCATGTATGTTCAGATAAATAACGTTACTATCGGACCGCAGAGCGGATCAGGTGTAAGGAACATTAGAAGACTTATTGATGCTCAGGGCAATTTCATTTACATGCGGGATTTTTCAAACTTCTTTTCAACCGGTCCGACTCCTTCATGGGGTTGGACGGCCTGGGTTCCGCCATCTATTGGTACTACAGTTACATCAATAAGAGGCGTAATTGTGAACAGCGCTTATGGTGATGCAAACGGCGGTTTATATGGTTATGTAATCGTTCCTATCTACCCAAATGATCTTACACTTGGCAACACTCCCCCGTTTATCAGCAGTGTTTCAAGGAGTCCCGGTGTACCGAAACCGGTTAATACAGTTCAGGTCAATGCAGTAGTTTCAGATACCCTTGATCAACCGCTTTCGGTGGATAGCTGCCAGCTTTATTACAGGATAAACAAAGGTGCATATACAAAATTAAATATGTCGCCAACAGGAAATATATATTCAGCAACAATGCCGGCACAGGTTTTAGGTACGCTGGTTGAGTATTTCATAAAAGCAAAAGATAATCTTGGTGCCACCAGGCTGAATCCTTCGGACACATCAAAGTCAACTTACTTCTATTATGTAAGGAACAATGACACAATGTCAATTAAGGATATCCAGTACACTCCGAATAACGGCGGATTTTCCGGATTCAATGGTTACGATGTAACAACTGAAGGAATTGTTACATGTGATACCACGGATATACCGGCATTTGCCTTTACGAGTCCGTATAACAGCGGCACGCAGACATCACCGCGCAGAGTGATAATACAGGACCCGAATATTGCAGGCGGCTGGAGCGGGATCTGGATCGACGGAAACGCAACAGATCCTTTGGTAAAAGGACAGAGAGTCAGAGTTCGCGGCACGGTAAGCGAAACAAACAGTATGACAAGGCTTATAATTGCTACACCGGGCGATATTCAGGTGCTTTCAAGCAACAACCCAATACCGAATTTTGAAATAATGACACCCGCTATTGTAGCAGATAATAAACTTGATGGTGATACAACTGCTGAAAAGTGGGAAAGTGTAATGATAAGATTCGCTAACCAGTGTGTTGTATCATGCGTAAACGCACCATCAGCATCTGGCTGTACCAGTGAGTTCCCTGTACCTGATACATCATTCCGCAGGAATTTTGGCGAGATACTTGTTGTATATCCGGGCGAGAATGTTGAAGCAAGAATTGAGCTTCAGGACGGCAACCATAATAAAGTGAACGGCTGGGATCCCGCACAGGCAAATTATTACAATCAGAATTTACCCGGACAATTAATGTGGAGATGGGACGGTATCTCTTCATTGCAGGGCGTTTTATATTACGCTTTTGGCAAGTACAAAATGGTGCCCAGAACAAATGCAGATTTTGGCAGCATCATTGGAGTGGAGCCTATTGGTGAAATTGCTACACAGTTCTGGATAAAACAGAATTATCCCAATCCGTTCAACCCGGTTACAAATATAGTCTACAACCTGCCTGCAGAATCAGAGGTAACACTAAAGATTTACAATCTTGTTGGACAGGAAGTTAAAACACTTGTCAGCGGCATACAGAACAAGGGTAAATACGAAGTTAAGTTCGATGGTATGAATCTTGCATCGGGAATGTACATATATGTTATTGAAGCTAATTCATTCAATGGCAGCAGCTTCAGGGAAGTTAAGAAAATGGTATTGGTGAAGTAAGTCGAGTTACAAAAGCACAACCCCCATTTTTAATTTACGATGGAATGTGTTTTATGATGAATCGTTGAATAATGAGTATTGGTTGATCTCATCCCCCCTTTGACAAAGGGGGGATAAAAAGCTTTAGGGATAGTTTTGCATTGATTGATCTATTTTAACTGGTTTCAAAATAGCAGTAATGGGGGTTCTTGGGAATCCATTAACTAATAATTTTTTGAATAAAAAATATTTAAATATTGCGGTTTTAATATTGTTGCTTGCGGGATCGTTTGTTCTCGAAAGCTGCACTGACGTGCCCGAAGGGATCGTCACAAGTTCCGCGCCTGAGACCTATCTCTCGTTATTTCCGGATAGCATTATCAGTCCGCAGATAACCAGGATAAAGATCACTTGGTGGGGTGATGACCCGGACGGTTTGATACAGGGTTACAGGTTCTCGTTCGATAGTACAAACTGGACTTATTCAGAAGGGAACGACAGTACTTTCCAGTTAGTGATAGTCGGCAATGACAGCACCTTCCGTTTCTGGGTGGCTGCAGTTGATGATAAAGGAAATATTGATCCTACACCCGCAACAAATCTTTTCCCGGTTTACAATTCACCGCCTGCTGTTACATTCAACGCTGGTACAAGTATTCCCGATACCTCCTTCCCGGTGGCAACATTTGCATGGACGGGCACTGACCCTGACGGCAATAGTTCGATAAGCAAATATTATTATGCCTTAAACGATACATCTAACTGGAATGAGCTTGCATCATCGGTATCATCTATTACATTAAGACAAAATAACGGAATAGTGCCCGGACAAAACAATAAACTTTACCTTAAAGTAAAAGATATAGCAGGAATATACTCACCGGTTGTAACAATGCCTGATTCAGGCAGGTCCTGGTATGTAAGACCCGTAATTGGAAAAATATTGCTGATCGACGACTACCCCGCATCACTGGTTGATAATTCATCAGCGGAAGCTTTTTACAGAAGTATACTTGATACTCTCCCTTTTGCACACAGTGAGCTGGATATAAAAGTGAACGGCGGTTCTAATATTCCGAAGATTAAGAACCCCATGTTTGTTGAGACTTTAAAATTATTTGAATGCGTAGTATGGTACGGCAACAGGGGCAGCGCAAATGAACAAAATCCGAACTACCAGCTTGCCACGGAAACACTGCCTTTTTATCTTGCCGCAGGAGGTAAATTATTCTTCAGTGCAGGATTCCCGAACAGCATTGATGCAGGGTTTAATCCCGTAGAATTTGCGCCGGTAGATAGTGTTACATTTTACCAGGTAACAGGCGCAACTCAGCAAACACCCACAATTGTGATTGATAATAATTATCCTGAGTTGACTATCGGACCTACAAATTCACCAGACAGAATAAGAGGAATTATACAAAAGCCATCGGCAAAAGTAATTTACAAGATGCCGTTTAATCCCACTTACGATACAACACAAATAACAGTCTGTATTAAAGATGCAGCTGTTAACCCGAAAGTGTTTTTACTTTCGGTTGCGCTCAACAGGCTCAACGGCAACGGCAACGCAGTATTTTTCTTAAGAAGAATTCTTGGAACGGATTTCAATATCCATAATTAATATGATAAGACATCTGCCAAAAATATTTTTTGTATTACTTATTTTCCTGGGAATGAACATTTACTCCCAGGGCGGTTTGATCATTGGAGTTGTATTGGATTCTGCCAAGAACCCGATACCGGACGTTAATATTAAGATCAAAGGCAGCTACATCGGAACCGCAAGTGATATTGAAGGGAAATATGCGCTTGATAAAGTACCCGAAGGTGAATATACAATTTCTGTTTCATCCATTGGCTACAAGACAGTTGAGTATACCGATATCAAAGTTAAAAACGGAGAAACTACTGAGCTTAACATTAATCTAAACACTTCATCTTTCACTGTTGGTGAAGAAATACTTGTTGTCGGAGAGCGTCCGCTGCTTGATATTGAGCAGACCGAAAGCAAACATGTGATGAACTCCAAAGATATTGAAGGCAAGATAGTTGAAAATGTTGTTGATGTAGTGACACTTCAACCCGGAGTTATAAAGCAGGATGATGCGCTCTTTATAAGGGGCGGCAGGTCAGATGATAATTCATTTTTGCTTGATGGCGTTTCAGTTCAGGATCCGCTTGCGGGTACAGGTTTCGGGCTGCAGCTATCAGCGCAGGCGCTCGAAGAAGTCGAGGTTATTACCGGCGGATATAATGCCGAATACGGTCAGGCAACATCAGGTGTTGTTAACGTAAAGACAAAAGACGGCGCATATGATAAGTATAATATCAATCTTTCTTACAAACGGGATAATTTAGGATTTAACAAAGATTCCAAATCATCATTTAATACAGAAGTATTTGAAGCGAATTTCAGCGGACCCGAACCGATCACAAAATATCTATTCAAAAAACTGCTCGGAATTAAGCTTCCCGGAACAATAACATTTTTCGGAAATTTCTTCATGAATATTTCCGACGGATTTACATCAGTTGCGGGAATTACAGACGATAACTTCCCCGGGTATAAAGCTAAGCAGCTTTATTCATCAATATTCAAAGGAACAAAATTCGCACCAAGGCAGAACAATAACTGGTACTGGCTTGCCAAAGGCACATGGAAGCTTAGAGATAACATGAAGCTCACATATTCATGGAACCAGTCTGTGGCTATTAACCAGAACTCGCAGAGTTTGCAGACGAATCTTGAGTATGTTGAACCTGACCCCGGATACCAGTACAACTTCCAGGAAATACTTGATAACGCAAACACATATACTCATCTGAATATTTTCAACAGCATCGGGTGGGAGCATGCCGTAGGTAATAAAACTTTCTACGAAATAAAGCTCACAAAATTTTTCACCCAGTTAAGAGTCGATGCAAACGGTTTGAACTGGGATGAATACACTGAGCCGCAGGATATCATAAAACCGCCGTTTGTATATTATGAAACAGGCGATACAAACAATCCTTACGGTATAATACCGGGTGACGGATTTTTTGATGTAGGCAACGCTTACACATGGCATGACCACTTTGTTGATGAGTACAGGTTCAAGTTCGACTTAAGCCACACTTTCAACCCCAAAAACCGCTTTAAAGCGGGATTTGAAGCAGCTTACCAGGATATGCAGCTTATTGATATTTACAAACCGTGGATAGGTACTTTTGGATTGAATAACGATGCATACAGGGTTTACCCGATGTTCGGTGCGTTATACGCGCAGGAAAAAATTACTTTTAAAGGAATGATACTGAATTTCGGGTTACGTTTCGATTACTGGTTCCCCGGAAAACTTGTTGATGACGCTATCAATAACCCGCTTGCTGTAACAATACCCGATGAAGTGAAAAAACAATATATGGAAGATACCTACGGCCTGTTTGGCAGAAGGTGGAAAGGCAGACTATCTCCAAGGATAGGTATATCGCATCCGATCACGGATAACCAGACACTGTTTTTCAGTTACGGGCATTTTAGCAAGCGTCCAAAGCCGCAGTTCGTTTACGCAAAAATTGCGAACGTAAGCTCTAAGTCATCATTCCAGAAATTCGGCAATCCAAACCTTAATCCCGAAACAACAGTATCGTATGAATTGGGTCTGCGCAACCAGTTCACAAATGATGATGTGTTCACAATTACGGCATACTATAAAGATATCTACGATTACGTTGCGACTGTTTCAGCTAAGATAAGTGACCCGAGATTCGCCGGTGAGAGTTTTATTACATACGTTAACCAGGATTATACTAAATCACGCGGTATTGAGCTTGACTACAAAAAGCGTATTGGAAAATGGTTCAATGGTAACATTAACGCTACTTATTCCATCGCAACAGGAAAGAGTTCCTCGCCTGACCAGGGTTACCTTGTAGCAACAGGCGGAGCGTTTGAAACTATCGGCGAGAACTATTTGAGCTGGGATAGACCCATCCAGGTTTCTGCAAACACAAGTTTCTTCTTCGCAAAAGGCACAGGAATATTCGGCTTTGGCAAGAATGTAGTTGATGATATTTCATTTAAATTCCGCGCATTCTTCCAGTCAGGTAAGCGATACACACCGCAGATTCTTGTTGGATATTTAAGCAACGGAAGACCCGAATATGAATCTGATATCAATAATCCTTTAAGCCAGCTTGCAGCTAACTGGTATTGGATGGATATGAGCATTGATAAGTATTTCCGCTTCAAGAACATGAAGCTGACATTGACATTTGAAGTAACGAATATATTTAATATAAAGAATGCGGCTATAATAAATCCGGTGACAGGAAAAGCCTACGAATACGGCGACGCGACTCCGAACGGGTGGAATGACCCGTTGTACCCTGATCTTCAGGCACCGCTTTCACCGTATCCGTATAACCCGGCAAGGTTCCTTTCGCCGCGCCAGCTTAGATTCGGTATTTCGTTCCAGTACTAGTGTGAGTTGTTGAGTTGGTTAGTGGTTTACTTGGAGAATTGATTGGTCTTATTTAGTTTTTTGCTTAAATCAACAACCACATAATAATTAACCACGGTCTTTAGACCGTGGAATGAGAAAAAAAAATCGGGCTTTAGCCCTGATTAGATATAACATGATTACACGATAAAAGAGATTGAAAAGAATATTACAAATATTACTCATATTCATTTTAGCTGAAGCTTTCACGTACTCTCAGCTTATTCCGCAGCTTGGTAACCAGCGTGCGGGTACATCTTCACTGCAATTCTTAAAAATAGGAGTTGGCGGCAGGGCTACAGGTATGGGCGAAACATTCATTGCAGTATCAAATGATGTTACAGCGTTGTACTGGAATCCCGCAGGGTTGATGCAGTTTGAAGAGAACGGTGTGCATTTTTCGCATACAGAATGGCTTGTTGACCTGAACCATGAATTCTTTGGCGGTGTGTACCGCTTTGGCGGCAACAATGCGCTTGGATTGAGCGTAATATCACTCAATACTCCCGCAATGCAGAAGACAACAGAATTCCAGCCGAACGGAACAGGTGAATATTTTAAATACGGCGATCTTGGTGTTGGATTGACTTTCGCAAGAAAACTGACACAGCAATTTTCCTTTGGTGTAACCGTAAGATACGTTGAAGAGACGCTTGCTGAGCTTAAGATGCGAGGTGTAATGTTTGATCTTGGGACTTATTACTGGACTGGACTTTCGAATACGAGATTTGCAGTAACAATATCTAATTTCGGTCCGCAGGTTAAGCCAAGCGGCACTATAACAACTTCAACAGGCGGAACGGTATCAGATTTCCAGGCTTTCCCGCCGCCGACAATGTTCAGGATTGGATTTGCGTATGACCCGATAGATAATGCGGTAAACAAACTGACAACATCAATTCAGCTGAATCACCCAAATGATAATGCCGAGAATTTAAATCTCGGCGCGGAGTATTCATACAAGAATTTTCTGTATTTAAGGGCGGGCTATAAGTTTAATGTTGAATCAGAAAATTATTCCGCAGGAATAGGCGTAAAAGCACCTATTGCTATGACTACCGCAGCTCTGGATTACTCAGTGGCTAATTTTAAAGATCTTGGATTTACACACAGGCTTAGTATTAATTTGCTATTGAATAATAAGAAGAAATGATGATGTGATCCCGCCATTGCGGGACAGCGAAAATGTCTAAAGGCATTTTCTTGAAAGTGAAATATTAGAAGTGGCTTTCTTGACTTATGAAGCGAAGCTTCAGAAGTAGCCACAGATTGAAATTAAAAAAATTAGCGGCTAAAGCCATTTAAAACTCAAATTTTATCC
>JAUQWQ010000146.1 GCA_030835085.1 Ignavibacteria bacterium | reverse complement strand
GTTTTAAAAGAATCAGGCGTTGAAAACAGCGGAATGCTGACCATTTCTGATGAAGGCATGTATGAGCTTCGCTACAACGATCTGCTTTCGCCTATGGTTAAAGCTATCCAGGAATTATCCGAAGAACTCCATGCGGAAAAGACTAAAAACAATGAATTATCAGCAGGATTGCTTTCAGAGAAGAAAAAAAGCGAAGAACTGGAAAATCGTTTAGCGGCATTTGAACTAATGCAGAACAAGCTGGTGAAAAAAATGGATGAGCTTGAATCAAAGAGCAACGATTTAAAAGAAATAAAACTTGGTGAAAAATAATTTCTTTTTTGCAGCGGACCGGTGGCTCTCTGAACAGAGAGGCCGCTGATTCCGCAAAAGAAAAAAGATCGCTTCACTTCGTTCGTAAAATGAAAATTATAAAATTAGAAAAACATGAAAACAATAATTTTAATAACAATTCTTCTTCTGGCCTTTTCGGCAAACTCGCAAAGCGTGCTTACCCTGGAGACAGGCTCATCCATGGGTGTAACAACGGGGGCGAACCTTTGCGCTAATGTGATAAACGGTTCGGGGATTCTTTACGGCAGCGGTAATATTTGCGGCGGGTTAGTTGCTGTTGATCCCGTAACTTCAAATGAGCTGCCCGGAACATTTAATATGTCGCAGAACTATCCAAACCCCTTCAACCCGGTAACGGTTGTCAAATACCAGCTGCCCGAGGCGGCTTACGTAAACGTAAAGTTGTATGACCAGCTTGGAAGGGAGATCCTTCAGTTATTTGCAGGTGAGCGTCAGGCGGGATTTTATGAGCTTACAGTTGACGGAACAAATCTCGCTTCCGGGATGTATTTCTGCACGCTGAAAGCCGGAGATCACTCCGGCGTAATTAAAATGTTGTTGGTTAAATAATTTTATTTAACCTGAAATCCCGGTTTATCGGGAAGTTTAATAAAATAGATTGTCAGGAGATTCATATAAAATGAAATATCAATTCGTATTAGTTATAATGCTGCTTTTGCTTAAAGGAGTTTCAGTTTCGCAGTGGCAGCCGGATGTGCGGCTTACAAATGATCCATCGGGTTCGGTTACCTCGTATACGAAATGTATTGCAGCAAGCAGCAACGATATACATGTTACCTGGATGGACCTGAGAACAGGGAATCTTGAAATATTTTATAAGCGCTCTGCCGATGGCGGAACAACATGGGGGCCGGATGTACGCTTGACAAATAACCCGGTAGATTCTGATTACCCTGCAATTTCATCCTCGGGTCAGCTGGTTCATATTGTCTGGCAGGATAGACGTGATACGAATATTGAAGTTTACTACAAACGTTCAGCCGATGGCGGCGCAACATGGGGCGCGGATGTGAGATTAACCTCCAACATGTTCGGATCGTGGAACCCTTCAGTAGCTTCTTCCGGCAGCGATGTTATTGTAGCATGGTATGATAACCGTGACCTGAACGCAGAAATTTATATTAAACGCTCAACTAATGGCGGCTTAAGCTGGAGCGCAGATACCAGGATAACAAATAATACCGGAAGCTCGCAATATCCTTCAATATTTATGGAAGGGTCTATTGTTCATCTTGCATGGACAGATAACAGGGATGGTAATCCGGAAACTTATTACAAACGTTCAGCTGATGGCGGAGTTACATGGGGCGCTGATACAAGGCTTTCGTTTAACAGCAGCGACTCATGGTATACTTCCGTTTCAGCATCAGGTCAGAATGTTCATGTTGTATGGAGAGATGACAGGAATATAACCAAAGAAATTTATTACAATGGTTCAACTAATGGCGGTATTACATGGAGTGGATTTGATACCCGCGTAACATTCAATTCTGCCAATTCGGAACATCCTTCAGTTTCAGCATCAGGCCAAACCGTGCATTTGGTATATCAGAATAATCAGAACACTAATTTACAGATCTACTACAGAAAGTCAACCAATGCCGGCTCAAACTGGTCAGGTGAAACCCGCTTAACCAATACTGCCTATACATCAGCCCGGCCCTCTGTTACGGTCTCCGGAAATGTTGTGCATGCCCTTTGGCATGATAGCCGTAACGGAAATGAAGATGTATATTATAAACGCGACCCCTCAGGCAACCCGGTTGGAGTAACAGGCAACGGTTCGGGTATTCCAAAAGATTTTTCACTATCGCAAAACTATCCCAATCCGTTTAACCCGGTGACAATGATTGATTACCAAATACCGGAAGAAAGTTATGTGGCAATAAAACTGTATGACCAGCTCGGAAGGGAAACTTTAGTATTGTTTGAAGGTAACCGGCAGGCGGGATACTACAGGCTTACGATTGATGGCTCGAATTTTGCTTCGGGGGTATATTATTGCAGGCTCAGCGCGGGTAAATACTCAGCTGTAATAAAAATGCTGCTGGTTAAATAACAGATATTTTAAAAGTATTATAAAATAAATCAGAGATCTAAATTAATGAAAACAAAAATTATAATCTTCGCAGTCTGTAATCTGTTGATCTGCAGCATGTTAACTTCACAGAGCATCAACGGTAAGCTTGGTACTAACGGCCAGTTTATAATAAGGGATACAAACAATACATATTTATCGCTCAGTCAGACTACAGGTGATCTTTCACTGAACCGAAGCCTGGTACTTCCTGTTTCAACCGCAGGCTCTCAATTTGGTGTGATATTCAAGGGAACTGTCAGGTTCCTCCATAACTTTTCACCGACAACAAGTCCTAACACTTTTCTCGGTCTTAGTTCAGGTAACTTAACAATGAATGGATCAGGAAGTCAGTCAAGTTACAATACAGGTATTGGGGCTAATACCCTTAGTGGTTTGACAACAGGTTACGAAAATTCAGCATTAGGTCAAACTTCTATGAATTCCAATTCTACCGGTTTTGAAAATTCAGCATTTGGATCTTATTCACTTAACAGCAACTCAACCGGGTATCAAAACAGCTCTTTCGGAAGGCGCTCAATGAATAACAATCAAACAGGTATTCTAAATTCGGCTTTCGGCTGGAATGCGCTTTACGGCAATTCAACCGGATTTCAGAATACAGCCATTGGTGGCGGTTCGTTACTTAATAATAACGGTAATTATAATACGGCAATAGGATATAATTCCGGCTCAACCATCACAACCGGCGCTAACTTAACATGTATAGGTATTGATGCGGCCCCCACAACCCCAACAGCATTAAATCAGGTCACACTTGGGAATCAATTTGTTACATCTCTCCGCTGCAATGTGCAGACCATCACATCACTATCCGATGCACGCGATAAGAAAAACATTTCCGAGCTTTCGCTAGGCTTGGATTTCATCACAAAACTTCATCCGCGCCAGTTCAACTGGGATAAACGCGAATGGTATGATAACAATGTTTCCGATGGCAGCAAAATGACCGAAACGCCAACAGCAGGATTCATAGCGCAGGAATTAGATGAACTTCAGCAAACTGCCGGCGCAGAGTGGCTTAACTTAGTACTGAAAGATAATCCCGATAAGTGGGAGGCAACATACGGAAATTTACTTCCCGTGATGGTAAAAGCTATACAGGAGTTAAAATCAGAAAACGACGAGCTAAAAGATAAACTTGCAAAGTTTGAAGAAATGCAAAGCATGCTGGTTGGCGAAATTGAAAAGATGAAGTCAACCAACAACAGCATTAAAGAGGTTAAACTAACCGAAAAGTAAATTACAATTCTTCTCCCCCCTCTCCTTTCAAGGAGAGGGGTTGGGGGTGAGGTTAATATGAAAACAAAATTTTTTATACTATCAGTCATCAGTTTGCTTGCAGGCAATATTCTTTTTGCACAAAGCCAGATATTATACAACCCCGGCTCAATAATTGATGTTGGCTCAGGCGCAGATGTTTGCGCGGATGATATAATCATTAACGGTACTTATTCGGGTACAGGTACTATATGTACAGGCGCTCTTCCCGTCAGTCTTTCATCATTCACCTCCAGTGTGAACAAGCGTGATGTGACACTGATGTGGGTAACTGAATGGGAGCTTAATAACAGCGGGTTTGATATTGAGCGCCGCGAGGTTATAAAGCCCGGCGAAACATCCGTTTGGCAAAAGATAACATTTATTGAAGGGCACGGTACCTCAAATGTTTCAAACGGGTATCTGTATAAAAATGAAAAATTGAAAGCAGGCAATTACCAATACCGCCTGAAGCAAATAGATAACAACGGTAATTACGAATATTTTTCCTTAGAGTCAGATGTATCAATAGATCCCCCGGGGAATTTTGAAATGGGACAGAACTACCCTAATCCTTCAAACCCGAATTCAAAAATAAATTTCGAAATGCCCGTAAACGGCAGGGTTACAATTAAAGTATACGATATCACGGGCAGAGAAGTTATCACTCTGCTTGATGAGAACAGGGAGGCGGATTATTATACCGTAGAGTTTAACGGCTCAAATGTCGCATCGGGAGTGTATTTCTACCGCATCTTAGCAGAAGGCGAAGGAAAAAGTTTTACAAAGACGCTGAAAATGATATTGGTTAAATAACGGAGTTATTTATGAAACCCGGCTTTGACGGGTTGGTAAAATAACTAATTGCAGAAATTATTTATTGAAGTATGAATTTG
Source organism: Ignavibacteria bacterium (assembly GCA_030835085.1). Classification (GTDB taxonomy): domain Bacteria; phylum Bacteroidota; class Ignavibacteria; order Tepidaquicellales; family OLB5; genus OLB5. The sequence continues at coordinate 2,020 of JAUQWQ010000146.1, read as the reverse complement.
GTCGTTGGTCTGTTTAACAATATTTTCTAAAATTTTAAATATTAACATTTTGAAAAAGAAAAATTTATTTATCTATGTTTCAATTCTTTTTTTTATTTATTCAGTTTCAGCGTTTGGTCAAGTCACACAGGATTGGGTATCAAGATATAACGGACCGGGAAGTGATATGGATTGGGCATTTTCTGTCACCGTGGATGGTTCAGGGAATGTGTATGTAACGGGAGTATCAAGAAGCGGAACATCTTCTGAAAACGGTGACTATGCCACAATAAAATACAATTCCGCAGGCGCCCAGCAGTGGGTTGCAAGATATAACGGACCCGGAAATAATACTGATTGGGCACGTTCAATCGCAGTGGATGGTTCGGGTAATGTGTATGTGACAGGTTATAGTTATGGAAACGGAACAAATAAGGACTTTGCCACGATAAAATACAATTCCTCAGGCGTTGAACAGTGGGTTCAAAGATATAACGGACTGGCAAATGATCTGGATGAAGCATATTCACTTGCAGTGGATGGCTCGGGTAATGTTTATGTAACAGGTTATAGTTGGGGAAGCGGAACAGAGTGGGATTGTGTAACGATAAAATACAGTTCCTCAGGCGCACAACAGTGGGTTCAGGGATATAACGGACCTGCAAATGGCGGCGATTATGCATATTCAATCGCTGTAGATGTATCGGGCAATGTGTATGTAACCGGGGGGAGTATAGGAAGCGGAACACAGGAAGACTATGCCACAATAAAATACAATTCCGCGGGGATTGAAGAGTGGGTTCAAAGATATAACGGCCCGGCAAACGGCAGGGATGAAGGATATTCAATTGCAGTTGATGGTTCAGGAAATGTGTATGTGACAGGCTATAGTATTGGAAACGGAATACTTGAAGACTATGCCACAATAAAATATAATTCCGCGGGGGTTGAAGAGTGGGTTCAAAGATATAACGGACCGGGAAATGAATTGGATTGGGCATATTCAATCGCAGTGGATGCCTCAGGTAATGTGTATGTGACAGGTCATAGTTTAGGAAACGGATCAAATGATGACTATGCCACGATAAAATATAATTCCGCCGGGGCTGAAGAGTGGGTTCAAAGATACAACGGACCGGGAAATAGTATTGATCGCGCATATTCAATTGCAGTGGATGCCTCAGGGAATGTGTATGTGACAGGACGGAGTTTTGGAAGCGGATCAGGAAGAGACTATGCCACATTAAAATACAATTCCTCAGGAGTTGAGCAGTGGATACAAAGATATAACGGACAGGGAGGCAGTTATGATGATGAGGCATTTTCAATAGCCGTTGACGGCTCAGGGAATGTGTATGTAACCGGAGGGAGTGTTGGAAACATTATAACAATTGACTATGCTACAATAAAATATTCGCAGCCCATTGCCATTCAGCCAATTTCAACGGAAATACCAAAGGACTTTCTTTTATCACAGAATTATCCTAATCCGTTTAATCCCTATACGAAGATAAGGTTTGCATTACCGAAGAGTTCATTTGCAAAGCTTGTCATTTATGATGTTCTTGGCAGCGAAGTGGCAACCATAGTCAACGAACGGCTTAAAGCAGGAACTTATGAAGCGGATTGGTCAGCCGATAAATTTACAAGCGGAGTATATTTTTACCGGCTCACAACAGAGAGCTATTCCCAGACAATGAAGATGATTCTTGTAAAGTAATTTTAAGGAATTGCAGAATATTATCTAAATTAAAAAAAATTATCATGCTAAAACATATTAAATTTCTGTTCCTGGTTTCCGTTTTATTTGCCTTAACAGCATCTCTAAATGCGTACACTCTGCCAAAATTCACAACAGACCCGCACGACTCACTGCTTTTTGACGGAGGGGAAATTTCGGGGTTTAATAAAACTTCACAGCCCCTATCAAAAAGATGTTATGTGAAAGTGAGGGGGGGAAAGGGTATTGTGACCGGAGAGGTGATGGAAAAAGAAATAGTTCCTGCCTGCGGCGGGTTTGAAACTCTTTGGGTTGCAAAAA
>JAUQWQ010000145.1 GCA_030835085.1 Ignavibacteria bacterium | reverse complement strand
CCCCGGTCGGCCCCAACCACGCTCTGCGGCTATCTTCAACCAGCGTTGTCTCGCGCTCGGAGGACATGGACCGCTGCATAACCCGGCATGCAGCGGACTTCGCTTCGCTGCGCTCGCTCGCCGCTGATGCCCACGGTTAGGTGGCTCCCCATGCTGACACTCGCGACTTGCATGCTCCTTCTCCTGCCGTCCGCTTCGGCCCTTGGTCCGCCCTCGCCCGCTCCGACTCCGTGCAAGCACCGTGCACCTTCCCGCAAGGCAACAGAGTTCTTGAAGCCCTTGCTGTCCGCACGCATCGCCGCACATGAAGAGGCGACGGACCCGCATCGCGAGGCCAGCGACAACTGGCCCAGGGCAGATGAGTACGAAACAGCCTTCTACGCGTTTCTTGAGGCTCGCGGACCCGCTTCAGACGAAGCCGTGGCGGCACTTCTCGGTATCTACGTGGGCGAGCACATGGGGGAAGAACTCATGTGCGAGGCTTTTCAACGCGGCGCACGCATCGTTCCTTACCTCAAGCGGTTCCGCGCCTGTGAACCTCTGACCGCCCTCGGACCTATTCCGCCGGCACTCTTCGCCATCACAGATCATCGCGGCGAAGCGCTTGCACTCATCACGAACAAGCAGTCCCCCTGCCCCGAGGAATAGCCCGCCACCTAACCCCGGCATGCAGCGGACTCGCTGCGCTCGCCGCTGATGCCAGACGTTAGGCAACGTCCGGAGATCCTCGAGTAGCTATGGCCTCTCACACTCTGAAGCTCCCGCCGCGTGCGCGCCGCCCTGCGTACCGCTGGATATCGCTGCCTCGCATCCTCACCGGCATCGCTTGGATCGTCGTCGGCGTTTCTCTAGGGGTGCTATGCGTGGTCACGTCTCAAGGCGACGTCCTCGCGCGTCTCCTCTGGCCGACTGTGTCGGTCGCTGCCGTTCTCAGCGCAGTCGGTCTCCTCTTCGGATGGCGTTGGGCGCGGTTCGTCATCGCACCCGTAGCCGTCGTCGCAGGTCTGTTCGTCGCCTTCATCTCCGTCTCTGCGCCTTACCTCTTTCACTGGTGGTGGTGGGTAGGACCCATCTTCGTTTCCTTCTGCGTCTGGACCTTCGTTCTGGTTACAAGGCTCTGGGCCGACTCTTTCGCGCCATAGCAGTTGTCGGCGCCACGCGCACTTCGAGCACCCGCGACGGAGCAACCCTTCGGTCGCACGCCTGCCGCCATGCGCGCCAGCACCTCCGGCCCCTCTGTGCCGCCGCAACTCACGCCATCCGACCGCAACGAGAAACGTTGCCTAACCCCGGCATGCAGCGGACTCGCTACGCTCGCCGCTGATGCCAGACGTTAGGCAGCGACGGCTCTCGCCATGACATCTCGCGCGCGCAACAGTCTGATCGGCGCCGCAGTTCTCTGCGCCTGTCTTGGGTGTCCCCAGTTCCCAGTCCTGAGGAACGAGGCCGAGGCCATTCATCACGCCGTTAGCCCGGGGATGTCGCCGTCCGCCTTCATCACGCTCTTTGATCGCCTCTGGCCCGCTGACTGCCTCATGTCCATCGACGTTCCTGCGGCTCAGCTTGGCTTCATACGGGAATCCGGCACCTGGTTCGAAACACCGGCCGGCCCCACACCCGAAGCTCATGCCGCAGCGCAACCGCACGGCACCCCCACATCGTCGGCTCGAGTAGCCCAGCTTCTCGCCAGTGCCACTGCTGCACCTTCAACCTCCGAAGTCACGGTCCTCCTCTACGACCGGTCGCATTACGGCGCCTTCCTTCTCCGTGTTCGTTTCGCCGGCGCAACCGTTGAATCCGTGGCTGATTTCTTCTTCTCAACCTAGGACCGCTGCCTAACCCCGGCGTGCAGCGGACTCGCTTCGCTCGCCACTGACGCCCGACGTTAGGCGGCACAACCACCTTCCCTCCTTGCCGCACCGTCACGCGCTGAATGACCATGGAGACCATAGGCGTATGAAACAGGCCCTTGTCGGCGTCGCCGTAGCACTGGTCGCTGCCTTCGTCTATGGAGTCGCCGCC
>JAUQWQ010000144.1 GCA_030835085.1 Ignavibacteria bacterium | reverse complement strand
GCTTTTATCATCGGGGCAATAAGATCGTTGTAGCGGAGCTGGTACTCGCCGCTATTGGTAACCGTAAGCATGCCGGGATTTTCTGCACCTTCTTCTTTCAGGGTTTCTTCAACTTCCTGCGCAATCAAGCCGTACTCGGTTTTTCCTGATTCATCATTTATGCGTGTATAAGAAACAGGGCGGAGCCTGCTTATAAATCCAAGTCCAAGATCTGAGCTTAGAATATTTGATTTCAGGTTCCTGTCGCTGGTGACTGTCCACGCAACCTGTATGCCGGCGTATGTTATTGCTGTATTGCCAATGCGCACCTGGTTACTGCCGGAGTATGAAGGAACCTGTGCATCGAACCCTATCATGGTGTTATTACTTCCTGTTGCCGATAAGCTCCCTGCAAGTACCCCAAAGGCTGAATTATTATTTCCGTTTATGTTTCCATACAATGATTGTGTGCCGAATGCGGAATTACTGTTTCCATTGCTGCCGTATAATGAAAGGTACCCAAATGACGAATTCCAGTTTCCTTCTCTGTTATTCTGCAGTGAATTATTTCCAAATGATGAGTTTTCAGTACCCGTAGTGTTGTCTGTAAGCGAACCATGCCCAAACGCAGAATTGTTGTAACCGGTTGTATTCTGCATTGAAGATATATTACCGAATGAGGAATTATTATAACCGCTTGTGTTGTTAAAAAGTGACAAATATCCGAAAGAGGAATTATTGCTGCCTTGAGTATTATAATAAAGTGATTGGATTCCGAATGAGGAATTATAAGCGCCTGTTGTGTTATAATAAAGTGAGGAGTAGCCGAAAGCTGAATTACGGTTGCCTGTTGTATTGTTTAAGAGTGAATAAATTCCAAAAGAGGAATTGAAACTGCCTGTTGTATTTTTGTATAATGATAAACTCCCAAACGCTGAGTTTTCATTCCCCGTGGTGTTGAATTCGAGCGAACGATTACCAAAAGCAGAGTTTTCTTTCCCGGTGGTATTGGAAGAGAGTGATCTATATCCGAACGCTGAATTTTTGTATCCCAAAGTATTTGCTCCAAGTGAACGCTGACCACATGCAGTATTATAGCTTCCGGTAGTATTTGAAAAAAGAGACATTGCCCCAATCCCGGTGTTATAGCTTCCGGATTCAATACTGCCTCCCATTGAAAAGTTACCGGAGTTAAATCCCAAAAAGGTATTCCAGCCCACAGTCCCGCTGCCTTGGTATGAGTGCAGGAACCTATCGGTACCTTTAAAAACAGAGCCTCCTATATCACCCGGGTATTGCGGGTGAATACGTATAACCGCGTCTGACTGCTTCAGCGAAAAAAGAGTTTTCGTGCTGTCTTTAATAATATACACTCCATCTGTTCCAAGTGTATTTATAATGCTCTGCGCATAGCTGCCGCCGCCGGCAAACAGGATTAAAACCGTTACAAGCAATATTTTTTTTACCAAAAAGAACCGTACTTTTACTGAGTTTAACATTGCCGTTTCTCCTTATTGCCCGTTGACAGATTATTTTCTTTTTCGCTTAATACTTTTTTGTAAAGCATAATGCATGATTCAGTCAGCACGGTATCAGTATCATCGCGGGTTAATTCCTGCAGACTTTTTATAAGGCTGTGAGTTGATACTTTAAGCCTGTAGCCGCGTGATATTTTCATTTCATTGGTAGTAATCAGGTTAAATTCCGTTTTCAATATTCTCTCCTGTATTTCTTTTCCGTTTAAGTATGTGCACGAACCTGTGCATATGTGCGAAAATACTATTACCGGGGCGTGCATAGCAAAGAGAGTTTTGCCGGGTTTTAAATGAAATTTTCTCCTTATTGTGAAGCTAAAAGTTGCAATTATGTGCAGTTTTAAGTAATTTTGAGCCAAACCATTGAATCCATTTTTAAACGATTTTTTACCTGCACGGGGAATGAAAGAATCCAAACTTATACAGCTTCTTAACACCCTGGCGGGTGATGAGTGGAAAGAATTTGAAAAATATATCATCTCTCCATATTTCAACGGGAATAAAAAATACCTTCCCATACTCAAATACTTCAGGTCTCAAAAATCAAAGGGTGTGCCGTTAAATTCCTCCCCTGAAAAAATTTACAAAAAACTCTATCCGGGCAAACCGTTCAATAAAAATGTTATGAACACCATGCTAAGCGGCTTCACAAAAATGCTGGAAGGGTATTTAGTGCAGTATGATTATGATATGCCCGGTTACAATAAAAAAATCGCGTATTTAAGGCAGATAGAATGGAGGAATTCTGTTCCGCTTTTCCGTAACGAGATTAAAGCGTTTTTAAAAGAAATGAACTCTATTCCTTTTGGAACAGTGTTAATGGACCATATAAAGGAGGTTATTAGATTAAGAATACAGGAAAAACGCAAATCAAATTATATCAGAAAAGTTGAAGCTGATTATATACAGAAACAGGATATACAGTTCTTTTCAAATTATATTAATGCATTGAGTGATGAAAGAAACCTGAGACTGGTACGCTCGCTGGTAAATAAAGAACATCCTGAAAGTTTCCATTCCAGGTGGCTTAATATCATTAACACAGAAGAGCTTTTTGAATACATGGATGAGAATTACCCTGAAATTGCGGAAAAGCTGAAAGTATTGATCGCACTGCATACAAGCAAAAACTACCGGAAAAATAAAGAGCTGCTTTATAAACATATCAAACTATTTGCCCGTTCAGAACAAACTTCCCTGATTCTATTGCTGGAAGCTCTGCTGATCGAACTGATCAATGACGGTAAAAGGGAATTAGTATCTGAAAGACACTTGCTGCACCGTTTTATGCTTGAAAATGAAATGCATATATATTATACAAAAGCAAAGATTCAAACCCGGTTAACTGAAAATATAATTTCTACAGCTCTTTGGTGCAAAGAATTCAAGTGGCTGGAAAATTTTGTTAAAACTTACAGCAGCTCTTTTGCTGATGAAATGAAAGAAAGCCTGCTGCTGTATGCAGAAGCCTGCCTGCTCTTCCACAAGAAACAGTATCCCGAGGCAATGAAAACCATCAGGTTGGTAAAGAATCTTCCTTACTATACAAGGTTTGTACTTAAAAACCTTGAGCTCGAAATGCTTTATGAAATGAAAGAGTTCCCAAGATTAGATTACGCAATTGACAGTTACCTTAAATTCAAAGAAAATAAGTCTATCTCTGCTGTTTTTAAAAAAAGCATGGACCAGAATATTTCAGCATTCAAAATGCTTGTTGAGCTTGCTGAGGGCAGGAAAAAAGGTGATCTGAAAAAGCTTAGGGAAAAACTCAGAACCGCAACACCTTCGCAATTTAATGACTGGATGCTTGAAAAAATTGCAGAGCTGTAACTACATTCCTTTCTGTAAATTAAAAAGGCGGGTTCAGTACCCGCCTTTAAATTATGGATGGTTAATACTCAAATAACCATGTTACTCCCTCGGGTATAGCAAATTCATCATCGGCAAATACAGGTGCATCATCAACAGAAACAGCCTCTATCAAATGACCAAGCTTTTCCATTTTCAGCATAATATCACCGTAAAAGAAATACTGCATTTTGGCCCCGCCAACCGATGGTTTACCTGAATCATATACATCACACATTCTACCGGCAACGGTTTGCTGCCCGGGCAGGTGCTCCCACCCGCGAACAGTTTCATTGAGTCCGTTGTATAAAATGTGCCACATTCCGGAAATGTTGGTGTAATTTATTGAATTATACTTATTCCCTTTAATTCCTTTATCTTCTATCAAATCGTAATATTTGTTGGCAGAGTAATCAATTAAGGTTGTAAATGTTTTGCCGTTCTCACTCCTTGAAAATTTCACCATATTATCCTTTTTACAAAACATTATGGTAAAAACTTTCCCGCCCAATACTTCATTCCTGAATTCTACCTTAATGCTTCCCGGGGATATTTGAGAACTTGCAGCCCCGGTTGATATAATAATTACTATTAAAACTAGAATTAATTTTTTCATTTTTATAGTTATTTAACTAATACCATTTTTTTAACATCTGTGAATTTAGGAGTTGTTATCCTGTAGAAATACGCGCCGCTTGAAAGGCTGCTGCCTTCAAACCTGAACGAATGTGATCCGGCTGAATACATTTTGCTTTTTTCAATTGTATTAACAAGCCTGCCTAATATATCAAACACATCAATTGTCACTTCATCGCTTACAGGCAGATCAAAGCTGATAGTTGTTGAAGGATTGAATGGATTCGGATAATTTTGATTCAGTGAATAATCCTTTGGCAGGTTGGTATTATTGTTGTTATTGCCTGTCAGCGGGTCATCACCGCCTGACTCTCTTACGTATGCGCCTCTTCCGTGCGTACCTGCAACTACATAAAATTTACCGTTAATTGAACTGCTGTCAACATACGCCAATGCTTCAACCCATTGGCTTTGGGGCATACCATTCATCCACCTGAACCAGTTTGAGCCGCCATCCGTTGTTTTGTAAACACCCCACCAGGTTGTACCTGCAAACATAACATTGTTCAGAGTTGGATGTAAAACAAGTGACGTAATATTAAAATTTGGAAAATTTCCGGATATATTCGTCCAGCTGACCCCTTTATTGGTGGTCTTATATATTTTTTGACCCGGATAACTTTCGTTAGCTGTTGAAATCAACGCAATATTATTATTTGTTGGGTGCTGTCCCATAACACTCATATAGGCTGTCGGGAGACCGGAATTTCTTTGTACCCAATTTGAGCCGTCAAACAGCATAACTCTTGTTGTTGTATTCGGCAGAACCGCGTATAACGGAGCGTAAGGTGCAGAATACCTTCCAACGCTTATATTGGAAACGTAAGCATCCGGAAATGAAGTGCCTACCTGAGTCCAGCTTGTACCTACATTAGTTGATGCATAGACCCGGTTCCCGCGATTTACATAATACCAAACCGGGCTTACCATATCATTCCTGATCATTCCTCCATAAATGCTGGAATACGGAACAGTGACATCAGACCAATTTAAACCGTAATTAGTAGTTCTGTAAACAGAATGAGCAGAAGTTGAGAAAAGTGTCGACATTTGTACAGCGGGATTATTTTTATCTATTGTTGTATGACTTGCATCCCAAACTGAAGAAACAAACCACGAAGTACCGTTATTAGATGAATTTACAATTGAGTTATCCTGTGTACCGCCGGTAATAACAAAACCTGAACTGTTAGCTGCTGCATCTATACCCCAAAACTGCATTGCAGGGAAAATGCTCGTAACGGTACTGAATGTTGCTCCTCCGTTAACAGAGTTCGAAATACCTCCATCTGTACCTATGTATACTGAAGAGCCATTGCTGTGCCATTTTATTACACAAAAATCATCATGAACGGTACCGATATTCAGCGGAACAAAAGCCCACGTTGCACCTCCATCAGTAGTCCTGATCCCGTCAACTCCGCCAACTATAACAAGATTAGGATTGGTTGGTGAAACACCAATGCAGTTATTTCTGTCTCCCTGCCCGTTAGTTCCGTGAATTTGTACAATGTTTCCGCTTACTCTCCAGGTTCTATCCTGCCATGTTACGCCTCCATCTGTTGACCGATGCTGACCCTTTGTCATCCCGTCATCACCCGAGGCTGATACGTATATATAGTTGACATTTGAATATGCAATAGAAACACTGGCTGTTTTAAAATTACTGCCTGTTAACGGATAATTATTTTGTCTTGTAAAATTTTCACCAGTATTGGTTGATTTATATACGCCGTCATTTCTTTTTGTTAAAAAAACTATGTTTGAAGAAGAGGTTGGTACATCAAGGCCTGTAATATTACCGGTAACTTTTTGCGTCCATGTAACCCCGGCATCAACAGACTTGTAGTACCCGTTGCTGCAGGCAGCATGTACTATGTTACTGTTTCCCGGCTGAAACCTTATCTCTCTGAATTGTCCGCTATTTGGAATTGAAGGAACCTGTATCCAGGTTTGTCCCGCATTAGTTGTTCTCCACATTCCGTTACCCGGATAATATTCCGGCTCGCCTGTTCCAATCAAAATTTTTGCGGAGTCAGTTGGATTTGTAGCGAACGAACCGATGCTGAGTGTTGTAATATTATCGTTTAACGGAAACGGAAATATTATTACACTGCCAAAAACACCTCCGGTCGCACTGGCTGCCCTTACACTTGGCACACCCTCAATTTCAAGGTCCCTTATTCTCCCGCAAATTTTCATACCCGGCCATGTTCTGGAATCTGCTGAGTAAGGTCCCTTAAAGATCCAGTTGTTAACAGGCATATCACTGAAATCGTTTTCTGAAGGCGTGCCTAAATGTTCGTTCATTTTCTGAATCATTTTTTCCTGGGTGTAGCTTTTCATAAACTCCTCATAGCCTGGCGCAAGATGAACCATCTTACCTTTTACTTCACTTGATTTTTGCTTTTTTATTCTGTTACGGTGTTGTTCCTCTGAAATTTCTATCTCGTTACCCTCTGAATCGTACGTTCTGAATTTTACTTCCTTCTCTTGTGTAAGAAGGATTAATACAGCGGCTAAAATACCGGCTAGGATTGGTATTCCGATAATTAATATTTTCTGTTTCTTTAAAAAATTTTCCATATTTCCTCCTTATGAGATTTTGTTTGTTTTTATATTACTTTCTTTTTCTGCCAAGACCTTTTTATACATAAGGAGTATTGATTCTGTTATAACTGTATCTGCATCATTACGCGTTAATTCCTGCAGACTTTTTATCAGATTATGCGTTGATACCTTAAGCCTGTATCCCTTTGAAGTGCGAAGCTCTTTCTTCTTTAAATCTGAATTTTCAATTTTCATACGTCAGTTGTATATATTTTTCCTGTGCACGTAAATGTGCAACACTGCGAAGATAGTGTATCCTGAGTGTGCACATCAAAGAAAGTTTAATATGATTTTAAACAGAATTAATAAGGTGAGTGCTAAATAAATTGTGTTTACGGGCTATTTTCGCTATTTTAAAGAAGTTTCTTTAAACGGGATTTTTATGAAAGAAAACAAGCTGTTCCGCCTGCTTAGATCACTTTCTGCTGAAGAGTGGAAAACCTTCGAAAAGTTTACTGCATCTCCTTACTTCAACATGGGCAGAAATTATTTACCACTTTTTAAACTGCTGAAAACATTCGCAAAGAAAGATAACCTCCGCGGAATTCCTGGTAATGAAATCATCTATTCAAAGCTCTATCCCGGAAAGCCTTTTAACAAAAGTGTTATAAGTACAATGCTAAGCGGTTTTACAAAACTGACTGAGAGCTTTTTGGTTCAAACAGATTATGATACGTTTGGGGAAGGAAAAGAAATTGCTCTTTTAAGGCAGTTTGAAAAAAGGAACTTTGATGACCTTTTGCTGAAAGAAGTTGCCCTGAAAATGAAAAAGAATGAAGATAAACCATTTGATCTTTACAAACTAGAATTCTTTAAGGCAATTCAGGATTTCCTTGTAAGAACTTCATACAAATCGATCTATGATAAAAAAATAGAAAGTCCCGTGATAAGACGCGCCGACTATTCGTTTTTTATTTTCTATCTCAATATGCTGAATGAGGAGCGTGACCTGAGAGTAATGAAAAGTATGCTTAACAAGAATAATCCCGGAAGGTTATCTGCCCTTATGGTGAAGAATATCAGCAGTGATTACGTGCTTTCGTACATAGAAGAAAACTATCCTTCGCTTTCAGGTACCCTTGGATTGCTTATTAGATGTTATGTAAGCAGGGATTACTATGAGATCAGGGAGCTGTTCATCCAGAATCACCATCAGCTTGAAGCGACAATGGCAAGAAATATTTCCTATGTCATAGAAGGTTTGCTTTTTGATCTGCTTGCAGAAGGAAAAAGAGAGTACCTGCGCGAAAGGTTCCTGTTCATAAAGTTCTGTATAGAAAATGATCTGATGATTGATTCGCGAAGCGGCAAAATCCCGGCACAACCTGTCGATAACGCTATTTATTATGCACTGTGGAACAAAGATTATGAATGGCTCGATTTCTTTATTAATAAATACAAAAAAGCCCTGCCGGATGATATTAAAAACGAACTAACGAGATATGCAAACCTGTGTGTACTATACGGCAAAAAAATGTATAAAGAAGCACTTAAAGAGATCAAACTGATGGGAAATGCCTCTTTTGCAGTAAAGTGGAGAGTACGAAGTATAGAGCTCCAGATCTTATTCGAGATCAAAGACTTTGAATCAATTGATTTTGCAATCGAGAATTTTCAGAAGTTTATAAAAAATGAAAAAGTTTCAGAACATTTCGAAAAAATGCTGAAGGCAAATATCAACGCATATAAAGCGTTTATCAAAGCATATCAGGATAACAACCCTGCTGAGTACAGTTATATTGGCAAAAAACTCAGGAATGAGATTCCTTCACAATTCGGTGACTGGATACTTGAAAAGACAGACGAGAAAATCTAATAGAGTGTGCCGTTTGTTATATTATGCTTTTTTTTGTGTGGAACCCTGCCTTGGTCTGCGGGGTTTTTTATTATGTCACAGGTACATTGTGTATTGTTCTAACAATATAGCCGGTTTCATAACCGCTTTTTAACAGAATCGTAATATTAAGCTTATTTATTTTAACAAAATTTGTATTTGAAAGTGTTTAAATTATTTTATATTTTATACCAATGCTCAATACAACAATATCTTTAAAAGCCCCTCAATCTTATTTTTCAAATTCCGCGCCGTTAAAATTCATCAGATTATTTAAATATGAATTAATTAAAGTGCTGGTTTTTTTATTTGTATTTTTAGCTTCACTTTATTTTGTAAATATACAAAGCAATGAGTATTATCATTCCAATATTTCTATTGTAAAGTAAGGTAATTATATGTATTAAAATAAACAAATTTATCATTTAACATGCTTTTTGCCGCCTAATAATTTGATTTATTCCCCTGTTTTCCCGCAATTTTTTTCAAATTGTATTTAATTACTATCTTTCGTAATTTTCCCTAAAATTATACTAAAATTATGCCCAAAATTAAACATATTTTCAATTTTACATTACTTTTGATATTTGTTGCATCCTTTTCAGGATGCGGATATAATTCGCTGGTTGAACAGGATGAAAAAGTAAATCAGGCCTGGGCGCAGGTAGAAAACCAGTACCAGCGCAGAGCCGATCTTATTCCTAACCTTGTAAAAACCGTGCAGGGTTATGCTGATTTCGAAAAGGGTGTTTTAACCGAAGTTACAGAGCTCCGTTCGAGGGTCGGACAGATAAAACTCTCAACAGATGACCTGAGTGATGAGGAGAAATTCAAACAATTCTCAGATGCCCAGGATAAACTTTCAGGCGCACTTTCCAGGCTGCTTGTTGTAGCCGAAAATTATCCGCAGCTTAAGGCTAACGAAAACTTCCTGCAGCTTCAGTCACAGCTGGAAGGCACCGAAAACAGAATTTCGGTTGAAAGAAAAAAATTCAATGAAGCGGTACAGGAATACAACACATCTGTCCGCAGGTTCCCTACGCTTATCACAGCTAAGATAATGGGCTTTAAGGAAAAGCAGTATTTTAAATCAGCCCCGGGCACAGATAAAGCTCCTGATGTGAATTTTGATTTCGATAAGAAGAAAGATAAGTAAGTAAAAAGGCAAAAAGCAAAAGGCAAAAATAATCTGTTATGTTTTTAACTTTTCCTGTTTGCTTTTCTTTGGAGTGCATTGACTGTGTTAATGCTAAATAAATAAAGGAAAACATACTATGCAGGCAGTTGTAATGGCAGGCGGATTCGGCACAAGGCTAAGACCGCTTACGGCGAATATACCGAAACCAATGACACCTCTTCTAAATAAGCCAATCATTGAGCATATTATCGAGCTTCTCAAAAAACATGAGATAACCGATATAATTATGATACTCTATCACCAGGCTGAAATTATCCGTGATTATTTTAAGGATGGAAAAAAATTCGGTGTTAAGATACAGTACGTAAAACCCGATGCAGATTACGGCACTGCCGGCGCAGTTTACTGCGGTTATGAGCTTATTAATGACCGGTTCATAATAATCAGCGGTGATGTTGTAACTGATTTTGATCTTTCCCAGGCAGTTAAATTTCACGAAAAAAGAAAATCTGTTTCAACGCTTGTGCTTACCCGTGCAAAGAATCCACTGCAATTTGGAATTGTATTGACCGATAAAGAAGGAAAAATAACAAAGTTCTTCGAAAAACCTTCGTGGAGCGAAGTGTTCAGTGATACGATTAACACAGGTATCTATGTACTTGAAAAAAATACTCTTGGGCTGGTTCCCAAGGCCCGGGGAAATAAAGCTGACTGTGATTTTTCGAAAGATCTTTTCCCCTACCTGCTTAAAAATAAAATGCCGTTATACGGAGCCACTCTTGGCGGCTATTGGCGTGATATAGGCTCACTGGATGATTATATCAAAACCAATCTTGAAGCACTAAAGGGTAAGATTGACCTTCCCCTTGCAAAGGGACTGCTGAAAAACGGTAACATTATTACATCATCCGCTAAAGTATCTAAAGGTGCAAAAGTTATAAATTCAGTAATTGGCGCCAAGTGTTACATTGCCCCGGGGGCTGTTGTTAAAGATTCAATATTATGGAATAATGTTTCAATTGAAGATAATTCCAGGGTCACCCATGATGTAATCTGCGATAACGTAAGGTTAAAGACAAATTGCAGGGTAAATGAAAATGTGTTTCTGGGAAGCAATGTTGTAGTAGGAAATAATGTCACTATCCGCAGCGATGTAAAAATATGGCCGCAAAAAACAGTTGACAGCAATTCGGTTGTTACAAAGAACCTGATATGGGAAGAAAGATGGAAAGATACACTCTTTACAGATTCCCGTATTACGGGTTTGAGCAATATCGAAATTACCCCTGATTTCAGCGCTAAACTTGGAATGGCATACGGGGTATTTGCAGGTCTTGAATCAAAAATACTTATCTCGCGTGATATTGATAACGTATCGCTTATGATAAAAGGCTCCATTACATCCGGGCTGCTTTCAAGCGGCGTAACTGTACTTGATTACCAGACAACACCCATCCCAATTCTCCGGCAGGAGCTTGGTAAAGGCAAAGCATCCGGCGGAATATTTGTCAGGAAATCACCTTTTGATTCCTCAAGATGCGACATAATCTTTTTTGATTCAAACGGAAAGGACCTTTCTTCGGCAAAAATAAAATCAATTGAGCGCCTTGTTATATCCAACGATGCGCGCCCGATACCCTTCGATAAGATAGGCTCGATTAATTATGCCGAAAGAACTTATGAAAGTTACAGTGAACGGTTCATTTCTTTGCTTGATAAGGAAGTTATAAACCGCAGAAAATTTAAAATTGCAATTAATTTCTCTCATGGTATAACTTCAACAATTCTGCCTAACATACTGGGGGATTTTAATATTGAGCTTGTTACCCTTGATTCTCATTTGGATTCAGCAAAGCAGTCACGCTCACCTGAAGAATTTAAAACCGCCCTGCAGCAGCTTTCATATATAGTAACTTCGCTTAAATATGATGCAGGCTTTTTAATTGATGCGGGAGGTGAGAAGATCTATCTTGTTGATGATACCGGTAAAATATTAAGTTATGACCGCTTTTTAAGCCTTGTGGTATATATGTATCTGAGCCTCTATCCCAAAACCAAGAAAATTGCGGTTCCTATTCAGGCTTCGGGTGAAATTGATATAGTTGCAAAAAAATATTTTACTGATATAGTTCGGGTGAAAGATTCACACTTTGCTATAATGAACGCCACTGCGGACCCTGATGTTGAGCTTGCAGGCGGAACAAAAGGCGGTGTAATTTTTCCTGAATTTTCTTTTGCAACAGATGGAATGTTCTCAATAATGAAAATTCTTGAGCTGGCAGCAAGATCGCATAAGAAGCTCAGCGAAACAGAAAAGAAGACCCCGCTGCTGCATATGGCAAAGAACAATGTATTCTGTACCCTGGATCAAAAAGGTAAGATAATGCGCAAACTGGTTGAAGATTCTGAGGGTGCTAAAAGAGAGATGATAGACGGAATAAAAATATTTTTTGATGAATATACATGGGTGCTTTGTATTCCCGATAGCGAAAGGGAGATATTTCATGTAAATGCCGAAGCTAAAACTCACAAACGCGCCGAACAGCTTGTAAAAGAATATTCCCAGAAAATCAGGAAATATCACGGTTAGCAGCCATGAAATAATTCATTGCTTTCAAATAAACGATCTGATTGATAAAAACATCAATAAATAGTTACCGCTCCAAACGAATGCCGGTAATAGGAGCCCCTTCTGTAAGCGGTGATAAAACCACAATGCTTTACAGCGAAAATTTCCTTAAAGATGAGCTGATCGTAAATTTAAGGGCAAGAGTTCTGGCTTTTTTCATTTTCCTTTATTACTTCATTCAAAACGGAACACTTGGGCTTATCCCCCCGAAGTATTACCTGGTATACAGAAGCATCCGTTTATCAGAATTGATACTGTATGCACTTGTAATTTACTCACTGATACTATATCGTGAATATAAAGATCTCTTTAAAAGTAAATCGTTCCTTATAACCAAGATCTTTCTTTTATATATACTGTTTGAATTTTTAGTAAGTTATTTACGGTATAATTTCGGTCCAATAGAATATTTTTTCAGGCTCAAAGGTCTCTGGACATCCTTTCTTGTTTTTCCTTTTCTGCTGCTGATAAAAAGAGGCGGGTTGCCTTTTCTTATAAAATTAATATTCCCTGTTGCTGTTATTTCAAATCTGCTTTATATCATAACAGCGCTTACCGGCATTCCTTTTCTGCCGGATGTGGAGATCATCAGGCAAAGCCTGCCCGGTGATATTGAAGTATTCCGGGTATTCGGGGGTACCTTCTTCGGAGAGCTGTACTTTCTGGGCATTGTATATTACTGGATAACAAAAAGGTTCCGGTTGTGGCAAATGGGGCTTGTAGCGCTGTTTATTATTCCGCATATTCTGGCATTCGGGAGGCTTGCATGGGTTAGTTTTGTCTTTACTATTCTTGCCATGGTTGTGGTTAACTCTCTGAATAAAAGGAATTACAAGATCTTATTCAGGCAAAGTGTTCTGCTTATCATTATGGCTTTAAGTATTACTTTCGCCTTCATAAAGTTCATTCCTGAATCTGATTATTACGTAGATGCACTAAGCTCCAGGATATTCCAGGGACAGGAAGATGTTAAATATGATGAAGGCACATACGGCACCCGGGTAAATACACAGAATAGTTCGCTGATCTATTTATGGATGAACAGCGATATCTTTTTTGGCATTGGTTTTCATCCAATGTGGGTTATCGGCCCCGATTCATACGAGGAGACAATAATCTACGGAGCACTAAGTGATGTAAGCTGGCCTGCAGTGCTTGCGGCTTACGGACTGGTAGGATTACTGATAACACTGATAATTCAGTTCTATTATATTTTTATTTCATTCAAAATTATTAGGCACTCACCTAAAGTCAGCTTATATACTTTTATGGTCATACTGTTATTTACAAAATTGGTTTTTGATAGTACGGCTGGTTTTTCGTTTATTTTTGTTTCAACCGGATTATGGGGCTTTTTCAGCGGGTTAAATATATATATTCCCGTACTTGTTTTTATGTATGAAAATTATAAAAAAAGAGGGATTCTAAAATAATTAATTTAATTTCAAAAAATTGGTAGTACGCCTGGCAAATAATTTCCGTGTAACTGCTGGTAATAAGAATAATAACAAACCCAGTTTCGGCGACATTCTTATAGAAAAGAATTATCTCACGCTGAATACCAAGCTGCTGGCATGGGGTATTTTTCTTATTTTCTTTATTGAAAACGGAACTCTTGGTCTTATTCCCAAACAATTCTACTTTGTCTACAGGAATATGAGGGTTTCAGATTTTCTGTTATACGGCTTAACAGTATATTCCCTTTTTAATGTTAAAGAATTTCCAAATTTATATCACAGCAGGGCTCTACTTATCCCTAAAATGCTGCTGGTATATTTTTTATTCCAATATATTATCAGTTCTATTAAATACGACTATAACGCAATAGAACTATTCTTCAGACTGAAAAACCTTTGGTTGTGTTTCCTTGTATTTCCGTTCCTTTTGCTTATTAAACGCAGAGGTTTAGGTTACCTGATAAAAATTATGCTTCCCGTTGCCATTATTTCAAACTTTCTTTACATTTTAAGCGCATTAACCGGTATCGCTTTCCTTCCGGATATTGGTATTTCGGAACAAAGCCTTCCCGGGGGATTAAAAGTATTCCGGGTTTATGGCGGTACTTTTTACGGGGAATTGTTCTTCCTCGGCTTTATATACCAATGGGTTACTAAACGTTTCAGGTTTTACCAATTGATTTTGGTTATCCTGTTCATAATCCCTCATATACTTGCATTTGGAAGAGCTGCCTGGCTTTATTTTGTAATAACAATTATTATGATCCTTGTTTGGTATGCTTTAAAGAAAAAAGAATTCCGGCTGGCATTCCGGCAAATTGTTATCGTCACAGTTTTGGTTTCTGCCCTGGCATATTCATTTTCAATATTTATACCGCAGTCAGATTTTCTGGTTGAAGCTATTGAGGCCAGGGTCTCGCAGGGGCAGGATGACTATAAATTCAAAGAAGGAACATACGGCACAAGGCTTGCAAATATTGAGGCGCTGCTGTTTTTATGGCAAAACGGAAATATCTTTATCGGTATCGGTATGCATCCGCTATGGGTATTAAAACCCGAAACTGTACAGGAAAGTATTTATGCCTGGGGTTTTTCTGATGTGGGCTGGGCATCTGTACTTACTGCATACGGGCTGATAGGGTTCATAATTGCTCTGCTGTTCCAGGTATATTACGTTATTACTTCAGTTGTGATCTTAAAACGATCCGTCTATAATGATCTATTGATCTTTTTTGTGCTGATTTTTTTATCGCGTCTCTTTTTTGATTCAGTCATAAATTATTCTTATACCGGTCTAACCGTTGGGTTAATGGGCTTTTTTAACAGTGCTTTTTATATTGCTGCCTTTGTATATAAATATGAAAACATGGAAAGCAAGTACGAACTATAAAGAATTGTTTACATTCAAAAGTATTTCCGAATAAAAAAACTGCATCTTTAAAAGATGCAGTTTTGGTTTTAATTACCTCCGGTCAATTTACCGGAGGTTAATAAAATTTCAGTTTAATTATTAACTTACCTTGAAATTCTTAGGTACACATCCGGAATATTCGCCCTCTGTGTAAACATATTATCTCTTCTGTTGCAGCCTATGCTTGATATTATATTACCCTGATAATAAAACTTCAATACAAACGGAGGTGCGCTGCCTGATCTGAACTCCGGTTCAAGGGTTGCAAATACTTCATGATTGCCGTCAAGTATATTTGTTATATTGGCGCAGCCTGTTTTAACCCAGTCCTGCCCGGGTTTACTGTATGCCGTTCCTAAAGTATCCGCACAGGCACCTGCTCCGTCAGAGTCAAAATTATCAGCATCATAAAATGTCCCGGTAGAATATACCTGGCCAGTTGCTTTATTCCTTATATAACCGTGATATTGCCAGCCCCAGCCCGGGGTAAGATTACTTCCTACAGGCCATGAACGCACTCCGGATTCATCACAGAACCAAATCCCTTTTCCGCAATCACCTGATGTACCTGTTGGGGTATTTACTATATATAAAACGCTGTTTGGTCCAAGCGCTGCAGTCATTGCCGAACCAACAGCGAGAGTATCGTTAATAACCAGTCTTGCAGTAATGGAATCAGCATGTACTGTTACAGGTCCTGCAATAATTCTTGATGGTCCCGGCTGATTTACCACTCCAATATCAATGCTTATTATAGAATAAAGTGCCCTTCCCAGGTCAATAGTATCATTAGGATTCATGGTAAGAGTCATTGGGTTACCGCTGGGATCAACCAGTGTACCATTTGCCAGAACATTAAATCTTCCAAGATGGGAAGCACGCGGTGTTCCGAATGAATCAGTTAAAATCACGAATAAATTATAGTAGCCGTCTATAACGGGATCCAATGGAAGCAGTTTCACGTTTTGAGTAAATTTTACAGCTCCTGCTGTTTCTTCCACGGGAATTTTACCGGCATCATCGCAGCCATAATAAAAAACACTACAGGTAATAACCAAAATCGCTAAAAAATAAGATGTTATTTTCATTGCATTTTTATAATTTATAATATATAAATCTAAAAACCATTCATTATATCTGCAAGGCTTTAATAATACCCTAAATACGTCAAATTACCCTCAAAAAATGCAATATTGGAAATTTACCGGTTCAATTATTAAAGAAACCGGTACCTAAATGATTTTTTACTCAAACAGAATGCTGCCTTTTTAAAACCAGGTTTGCAATTGTAATCAATATATCCATACATTTACGTTGAATCAAATATACAGTTGTAATCTATCGCACAATTGATTAATATTGTAATTGATCACTGTGAATTTTGATGAGTTTTAAATGATATCCGTTCGCAGCAATAAAATTATCTTATTGTTTTAGTCCAGTTTAAAAATAATAAATACATATCACTATAAGTTCCCGCTTTCCTAATACTGCAATAGTAATGTTTAATAACGGAGCCTTTGGCGGCGCCGCAAAAAGATATACATTGCTGTATATGGAACTGCTGAAAAAATACCCCGAAAATATTTTTCTTATTGTTAACGGCCATCTGTATAACCAGCTGGTATCTATTTTTCCCGGGATCGATACCACCAACATTTTTGTAATTCGTAAAGGGAAAGATGTTCCGGCCTCAGAGGCAAAACAGAACACTACTTTTTATTCTGATCATTCACCCGACCCTTATGAAACTGATAAGAACACTTCACTGCTGCGCAAGATATACTGGTATTATAAGAATTATTTCATCCAGAAAAAAATATTCAATGAAATTGAATTCTTAAGGATGAAGCATAATATTAAAGTATTTACCGGGGTCTTTTCAGGCGGACTTCCGCTGGTATTTTACCTCAATACTAAACCAGGAAAAGCTTCAGTCATTTTTGCAAATATGGATAGCTGGTTTTCTGAAGTTCACCATGATATAAATAAATTATGGTACCGGAAGTACTATTCGTTCAACTACCTGATGGAGCATGCGGACTACATTGATTTTCTCAGCCCGTACATATATGAAGGGGTAAAAAAAAGAAATGTTAAACTGAAAGTAGATTCGGTATCTGTAGCGCCGTGTTCTTTCGCGGATTATTCAAACTGCCGGCCGGGTGATAGAGCAGCGTTTGAAATTGCTTTTTGCGCAAGGCTTGAGCCCGATAAGAACCCTGTGATGTTCCTGGAAGCAGCAGCGGTGCTGCATAAAAAATATCCGCACGTAAAATTTCATCTGCTGGGTGAAGGGTCCCTGGTTTACGAAATAGAAAAATTTATTGAGGTAAATGGCCTGGCCGGAGCCGTGAATTTCAGGTTCCATAAAAATCCCCCTGAAATATTTGCCCGCACAAGCGTTGTTGTTTCGCTTCAAACCGGAACAAATTATCCTTCACAAAGCCTGCTGGAGGCAATGGCCTGCGGCAATGCGGTAATAGCATCAAATACCGGCGATACCTCAATGTTCATAAATGAAAAAAACGGAATCTTAATTGACCTGAATACGGAAGCTCTTATTAACGCTGCAGAAAAACTGATAAATAATAAAAACCTTGCAAAAGATATGGGCATTTATGCAGCAGAATTTGTTCTTGCAAATCATACCGCTGAAAGATACAGCGGCTATTTTACCGATCTGGTCAGCAAAGCATACACTAAAAATTTCAGATAAAAGAATTATCCGGGTCAGCATTATTGGTGAAAGTAATTATCTTGCTGTAATTTTAAAAATATTATAACTTGCATAAAATTAGCATATAATACATTATGAAAAAGCTGTTTTCAGGAAAAAAGATTCTGGTAACCGGCGGAACCGGCTCATTTGGGCACCAGATAGTTACAAGACTTATGAAAGAGGACCCCGATGAAATACGGATTATCAGCAGGGATGAAAAAAAACAATACGATATGCAGTTCGAATTCCCGGGCAACAATAAACTGCGGTTCATAATAGGCGATGTAAGGAACAAAGAATCACTTATAAAGGCTATGCGCGGGGTTGATATAGTTTTTCACGCGGCAGCTTTAAAGCAGGTTCCTTCATGTGAATACAATCCCTACGAGGCTGTTAAAACCAACGCCGAAGGAGCTCAAAATGTAATTGATGCAGCTCTTTTCCATAATGTGGAAAAAGTGATAGCTATCAGCACCGATAAAGCCGCTGAACCGGTTAATGTTATGGGGATGACAAAGGCAATCCAGGAAAGGCTCATTACTTCTGCTAATGTTCACCGTGACGGGAAAAGAACGGTTTTTTCCTGCGTAAGGTACGGTAATGTTCTGGGCTCAAGGGGCTCTGTAATTCCTGTACTCAGAAACCAGATAGATAATGACCAGAACCTGACAATTACTGATCTTAATATGACAAGATTCATACTTACTCTAGATAATGCCATTGATCTGGTGTTCAAAAGCGTTGAGTATTCAGTTGGCGGAGAAATTTTCATACTTAAAATTCCCGCTCATACTGTTGTTGATCTTGCAGAAGTAATGCTTGAAGCTTCCGGAAAAAAACTGAAATTAACCGAAACAGGTATTCGCCCCGGTGAAAAAATTCATGAAACACTTGTAACTCCAACTGAATCGATAAGAACAATTGAAAAAGAGAACCTGTACATTATATTACCCCAGGTAGAAATAAAGGAAATTGAACAGAAATATAAAAGATACAAGAATGAAAATCTATTCCGGTTCTCTTCTGATACCGCTGAAAGATTAACGAAAGATGCCCTTAAAGTAATGCTGAATAAAGAAAAATGGATCTGATACAGCTTGACTAATTTCAACCGCGGGAAAATATGAAACATATATTAATACTGGGTGCAAACGGAATGCTTGGCCATACCGCTGCGCTTTATTTTCAGCGGAAAGGATATACTGTAAACGCACTGAACAGGAATGATTTTGACGCTGTTAATAATGATATTGCGCATCTTGAAGCATATATAAAAAAAGCTGACCTGGTGATAAACTGTATTGGTGTTATTAAACAGATCATTGATAACTATACTCCGTATGAAACAGTACAGATAAACGCTATCTTTCCGCGTAATCTTGCCAAACTCTGCAAAAGCATGGGTGTAAAAATGATACACGTTACAACTGATTGCGTTTACTCGGGTTCCAAAGGGAATTATAATGAAAACGATTATATTGATGCAAAAGATCTTTATGGTGTATCAAAGGCAGCCGGTGAAACCGCTGACTGCATGACACTAAGAACATCAATAATCGGTCCCGAGAAAAACTCTGCCCGCTCACTGCTTGGCTGGGTATTTTCCCAAAAAGGAAAAACGGTGAACGGTTTCACCAATCATTTATGGAACGGAGTAACAACCTTACAGCTTGTAAATATCATTGAGCACATCATAAATACAGGTTTGTATCAAACCGGGCTGTTTCATATCCATTCACCTGAACCTGTATCCAAATGTGAACTTGTAAAAATGATAAGTGAAGTGTTCATTCTTGATGTAACGGTTGTGCCTGCCGAAAATGAAGTGTTTTGTGACAGAACTCTCAGTACAATTTATCCCTTAAACGGAAAGGTCTCCTCAGCAGTTATCGAAGATCAGCTATCGGAAATTAAAGCTTTTTTCAAACTATAGCCATTGAGTACTCTTGGTATAATTACGGTTGTAACCAATGAAAAACATAACCTGGAAGAGTTTTATAATTCACTGGCACATCAAACCTTTAAGGATTTTACCTTATATTTTGTTGATAATAATTCTTCTGATGATTCTGTGAATTTTTTTAAGGTTTTGAACCGTGAAAATATCATTAAGGTTAAATACATTGAGCTTTCCTTTAATTCAGGTTTTTCGGGGGGGTGTAACGAAGGCGCTAAAACAGCCATTAATGACGGCTGCGCATATCTTTTTTTTTCCAATAATGATCTTGTTTACGATCCATTGGCAATGCTTGAGTTACATAAACTTTTTTTAACAGACCCTGCCATAGCCTGTGCCGGTCCCCTGCTGCTGAAACATAAAGATAACTCACCTGATGAAATACAGGAGTTTGGAGGAAAAATAAATTTTAACAGCGGTAAGCTTAAAAAATATTTCGCAAATCAAAATATAAACAACGCCTCACTGCCTAAAATCCTTGATACTGATTTTATAGGCGGTGGAGTTTGTTTTATTAAAGCTGATATATTCAGTAAAATTGGAATGTTTGAAAATTCATATTTTGCTTATTTTGATGAGATAGATCTGGCTTACAGGCTGAAAGTTATTAATAAATACAAAATGATAGTTACCTCAGATGCCCGGATATGGCATAACCATAAATGGTCAAATAAAAACAGGCACGGTTATTATTTTGAATATTACTTAAGCCAGCGCAACAAGTTCCTCTATTTTAAGAAATTTAAAATGAGGTCATCATTGATCTTTTCTGCTGCGGCAGACCTGTTTAAATTCCCCTGGAGAGCAGTATGGTTCATAAAAGTATGTGACTATAAGCTTCCCTTTTATTACTTAAAAGGTATGCTTGATGGTTTACTGAACAAAAAAGGAAAACCGGTTTTAAGTTTTGTAAAATAATATGAAGTAACGGCAGTATTTTTATATATAATAATTTTTAAATGGCAAATACCAAACAACCGTTTTTATTTCCAAAGCTGCTTGGCAGCGGAACATTTACACTTAAATCAGAAAAACTTACCTTAACGCAGACCGGCATCTTTGTTGCCGTTATTCTAATTTCAATAACTGTTAAGATCTATCTTATCCCGTTTAATATGATGGATATGGGTGACTCAGCCACAAGGGTATGGAATGCCTTCTGGTGGGCGCAGAAACCGTTTTTCGTTCTGCCTGAGTCAGGTCATCCGTTATGGTTCTATTTTATGGGTACAATATTTAAGATAACCGGCGAGATGTTCATGACCTCTGCGGTCACTATGATAATAGTAATGACAATAGCATGCATCTATGTTTTTAAAATGACCCTTATACTAACCGATTTCAAAACTGCCCTGCTTGCTTTCCTTATCGCAGTTTTAAACCCTGTTATTTTCAGGCTAAACTTTGAGCCTTATGCGCAGCAAACATACCTGGCGGCAGCTTGTATAATGATTTATTATTTCATCAAAGCGCTCGCATCTGATAAAAGCGTAAAATATTTTGTGATCGCGGGGATATTTTCTTTCATTGCTCTCACTTCAAGACCCGAAGCTGTATTTGTAATCGTGCCGTTCTGCGTTTTAGCATTTATGACCCGCCGCAGCGGCTGCTGCTATTACATAGGGCTTTCGTTACTGTTCCAGGTTGTATGGATAGCGGTAAGTTATATTTTATACGGCGAACCATTTAAAACATTTAATGCTGCTGATGAATACACAGGTACGCTTAACATCCAGGGCTTAAGTCTTGGTCTGCGTGCTAAAGGATTCTTTCTGCCGTACTACTTCCTTGTTCTTGGCTTAACCTTTGTCCTGTTCTATTATTTTGTAAAAGGTTTAATATATGTTTACAAAGAATATCCAAAAGTTTTTTTAATAGCTTTGCTCATACCCGTACTGGCTCCGGCACTGGTTAACGGGGCTGCGGGGGTTAAATCAGGGATCTACCATACTACACACTATATTTATTTAATGTTCTTAATTGCGCCGGTACTTGCTGCTGCCGGGTTAAACACCGATCTTTCAAAAATGCGCTCGGGAATACTGCAGGGAGCATTTGCTTCGGTTGTGATACTTTCATGTATACCGCTTTCTTACATTAAGGATTGGGTTCCTGAAAAATATAATAAGATGTTCCCGAAAGTTATCCAGTTCATAGTAACTGCCGATGAACCGGAAGAAACGGATAAGCTGATATATTTTGTTGATCATTTTGTTGATAAATATCCCGCCCTTATATTTGATGCCGATGATAATGCTTCAAGCATATTCTATGTACCGTACCGCACAAAACTTGCGCCGCCCGAAAAAATACTTATCAGCAGTTATAACGTCCCGGTTGATAAAGAAGGGCTTACCGCGGAGATAAAATCGTTTATGAAAAAGAATCCCAAAGGCATTATTATGTACCGCAAGAACCCGAATACGTTGATGAACCGCGTATTCAGCGAAATTACAGCCAGGAAGCCGTATATAAGAAATGGTATTCAGCTTGAAATGGAAACCGATAAATGGATAGTTATGACCTATCAGCCGCCGGAAGGATTTGAATAAATAAACTGATTGAAGAAGTCTATACGGGATATAACAGCAATACCGGGTGAAACCATTGTTAATACAATTACAGGTGAAACCCTTAGATTCACGCAAACCGCTGCTATGACAACCGGCAGGCTTCTTGAATTTCATCTTACGCTCAAGCCGGGCAGTACAGTTCCCATGAAACATATTCATACCGGACAAGATGAAATATTTGAAGTTTTAACGGGCAGTGTTAATGTAGAAATTGGAACTGATACATATATCATCAAACCCGGTGAAAAAATTGTTATGCCAAGAGGCATTGCACACAGATGGTGGAATGATCCCGAAGTTACTTCAACGCTCAATGTTAGCTTCATTCCTGCCTGCAATACTGAAGAATTCTTTATTAAAGTATTCACGCTTGCATCTGCCAGCAAGACCAGACCAAACGGCGCGCCAACTTTTCTTCAGGCTGCACGTATGTGCGGTAAGTATAACATATATCATCCATGGATACCTGTATTTATTCAAAGAGCAGTCTCCGCATTATTCAATATTTTTTGAAAAGTTACGGAACTTTCAGAGTTAAATGAGCCTTTAAGCAGAGGGGTATTAAATTACATTTCTAAATCTTTTTGAGAGAGACTAATAAACCAAAGACAATTATCTGAACCGGAATTCTGATCCTGCTGCCAATGATAAAAAAAAATCTTCACATCAGTACAATTTCTTTATTAGTAATACTTGCCGCAGTAACAGCTAATGCCGTTTTATGCTTTATAATTATCACCAAACCTGTAGAGGTTAATAATTTTGTCGGACCCGCAGAGCTGAATCCCTACCCGGATGGACTTGACTGGCTGCGAAGGCTGCTCATTTATCCCGGACTGGTATTTTCAATATCTGCTCTTGTTTTGTTCATTAAGTCCGCTGTTGGCAAAAACGCAGGTACTGCTGATAAAATTCTGAATTACTTCGTTTTACTTGCTGTCTTCTGCATAGGCTGGCTGTGCATTCCCTACTGGGCAAATGGTCTGCAGTATGTCTTTTCAGCGGGCACTACTTCTGTGTATGATCCGAAATCACTCTTACCCTACACGGATATATATTACGTGTGGAACACGCCGGTGATGCTGTTTAACCTGTTTGCGTATGTTCTGGTTCTGGTCCCGGTTATAATGGCTATCATCGATATCAGGAAAAATGGTTTTGATAAAAAATATATCTATGCAGCGGCTGCATATTCGCTCACATTCATTTCATTTTACCTTGCGCCTCATTATATGTACTGGTTTTTAGATTAAAACTTATTTTTATATATTGTTGTAAACAATTTATTGAGAAGCCTATGAAAAAGAAAAAAACTGTTTTTATTTTTATTTTCGCATTCATTGCAATTGTTGTAACGGGTTATATTTTTTTGTTTCCGCCCGGTAAAACTGCCGAAGATGAAAAGCTGTTTAAATGGATAACTTCCGATACAGGTTATTATTATTATCAGAATAACCCTGAAATTCTGCCAACTAGCGAAGAAACCGAACGCGCTCATGATAATTTTATGCGAATCAGGTTCAACAAAAAGGCTGCAGATGTGCTTAATCAGGATGGGCATCTTCCCAAGGGTGTAATGTTCCCCGATTCATCAATTATTGTAAAAGAGATCTACTCTGAAAAAACAGGCGCAGTTGAAGTTCTTGCCGTTATGGTAAAACTCAAAGGCGCACCCAATTCAAATAAGGACTGGCTGTGGGCTGAATACTCGCTAACAGGTGATGTTGAATACAGCGTAAGTAAGAACGGCAAAGCATGCATATCATGTCACAAATCAACATATGATAACGTGAGGATTTTTGAATTGAGAAAGTAAAAATTTTGATACTGCTGACATTTTGACCAATGAAAATACAATACTTTCAGTCAGCCCTGAAAGGGCGAAATAGATCAGCGATGGGCAAAGCCCATCGTAAAATGATTTATTAATATAAGCCCTGAAGGGGCGTAATAATATCTTTACAAAACATAAAATTTCTTCTCCGCAGTTCTTTCTCCGTTCACAATTATTCCAATTAAGTGCTGACCTTTAAAATGTTTACGAATGGTCAGATCTTTGAAAGAATGTTTCTTTGCAAAATTATAAATTTTCCCTTTTTCAAATTTACCCTCGGTAATTTTGAAAATTTTCCTGCTTGTTTTCCCGGATGATGTAATGAAATCAATGGTATATTCAAGTCTTACATTCTCATTAACAGGCTTAACGGGTTTAATTGAAAATGAGAATTCAAGTTTTCCGCCGGGTTGAACTTTCATGCTGCTTAGCTTCAGATTTGTAGTTTCTATTCCTTCGGAACCATGCCACCCGAAGAGCCTGAGCGCATCGGTGTTTCCCTTTTTCAGCAGACCCCGCATTGCATGTTTGACGATCCAGTCTGTATTTTTACTTTTACCGTACCATCTTTTGGCTGTTTCAAATGCTATTGCCGGGTTATCCTTTGATATATCATTAAGGTTATTGGCTACACTTTTTCTAACGTAATCTGATTCATCATTCTTAAGCAGCTCCAGTACTTTCAATACCGGCGCGGGATCGCGTTTGAACTCCGGCAATGCAATTGCCCACGGCAGGCGCGGCCGGGAGCCTTCGGAGGCAAGCCTCCTTACATGGTGATTTTTATGCTTTGCCCATTTCATTATTTCGGGCATTAATATTTCCGGGTATTTTATAATGAAGGGTCTTACTGCAAATTCACTGCTGCCGTATTGCGTGAAAAGCTCAAGCGCGGGGACTGATATCTTAGGATCTTCAATGCCGAACTGTTCAACATAGTCGGGGAATATCATCGATAAAAATCCCCTGAAATGCGGTACAGCTTCTTTAAGAATTGAAATGTTTTTTTTGTAATCACCGGGCAGCACTTCGTTCAATGAACGGGCAATATGGCTCATCCGCCCTTTAAGCTCGCGGTTATCCCATTCATTATCAAAAACCAATTTCATGAATTTTTTCGTATCAAACCCGGGATAAATATCTTTAAATACTCCCCCGAATTTTTCCAGGTAGGGCTTGTTATACATGTTCTTTAACGGTTCAGCCATATGTTCAAACTAATATTAATTATTAACTAACAATTATAGTATTACATTGTTAAATTTGCCATCAAAATGTAAACGCAAGTTAATTCTAATAATTAATAAATTTAATGAATAAAATTTTATCCGCGGTACTGCTTCTTTTATTAATAAACTCTTTCGTCCGCTCTGCTGATGATACCTGTAAAGTTGGCATATATATAAACTCACTTACTGATTTCAACATCAGTGACCAAAGCTTCTCATCTGATTTCTGGATGTGGTTCAATTACAAAAACGATAGTCTCCAGTTCAATGATGCCCTTGAGGTAACGAATTCTAAATCATCATCCTTTACAAACTATTCCAAAATGAAAAAGGACGGGATCAACTGGGATATGATGAAATTCAGCGCTGTAGTTTTTAAAGAGTGGGATGTCTCATCTTTTCCTTTCGATAAACAGAAATTGACCCTGCATATTGATCACACTATTTACGATACTAAAAAACTCGCCTTCATTACTGATGCCGGTAATTCCGCAATTGATTCAAACCTGCTTTTGAGCAACTGGAAAATTGATTCTCTCGCATTTTATGTTAATAATCAAACCTACAATACAACTTTTGGCGACCCGGTCATAAAAGGCTCAAGCACATATCCTTCTGTAACGGCTGATATTTACCTGACCCGTGAAAACTCATGGAACACTCTTTTCAAAATGCTCACCGGTGTGTATGTTGCTTTTTCGATTGTTCTGCTTGCATTCTTCGTAAAGCCAAGTGACAGGCTTGGACTCTGCGTTGGCGGCCTTTTTGCCGCCGTGGGAAATAAATATATTATTGAATCTGTCGTGCCCTCAACTGTATCCAACACGCTGTTTGATAATATTCACAACATAACATTTATTGCGATCTTTGTAATACTGGTCGTTGCGGTAATTTCTTTCAAATGGAACGAAACCCAAAAACCTGAATATTTAGCCAAGGCTAAAAAACTGGATAGGCTGAGCTTTTATTCGGTTTCCATTATATACATATTACTTAATGCATTTCTAATAATGCGGGCAGCGGGTTAATAAATGTATGTTTTCCCGTTATTAATCTCAATGAACTATCTTCCTGTTAAATTATTTAAAAAATTTATAAATTAACTGAAATAGATTTCCGGATATGACAACTGCTGAACTCAAAATTAAACTCATAGAAAAGATAAGTAAATCTGAAAATGTTGAAATGCTTGAAGGCATTTCGCATTTAATTGATATTGAAGAAGATTCTGAAATATACGTACTGAATGAAGATCAGGAAAAAGCATTAAATGAAGCTGACCGGAATATTTCTGAAGGCAAAGTTTACTCACATGAAGATGCGCATAAAATTGCTAAGCAGTGGCAAAAAGAATAATCTGGACAGAGAGGGCTTTAAGAGATAGGTTTGAAATATTCAGATTCTGGGTTGAAAATAATAAGTCCAATACCTATAGTATTAAATTGGATTCTCAGTTTGAAAATTCAGCAATAACTCTTTCAGAATTTCCACAGGCAGGTAAAAAAACTAACAGAAGTAATGTTCGTTTGTTCATTCTCAAACATTATTCTATTTTTTATAAGATTAACGGGGAAGATCTTTATATTCAATCTGTATGGGATAACAGGCAAGATCCCGATAGGCTTAAATCTTTGGAGAGTAGTTGAAAATCCCACAATCATTCATTTTATGTCACAAAACGGACCAGATAAAAACACAATTTATCCGCTTGCAGGATATGACAGACTGTGCTTTTTAAAGAACATTATAACGAATCCGAACATCATAGTAGGTGATTATACTTACTACGATGATTTTGAGGACGTTCACAACTTCGAAAAGAATGTGAAGTATCATTTCGATTTCACAGGTGATAAACTCATCATCGGAAAATTCTGCATGATAGCCTCAGATGTAAAATTCATTATGAACGGCGCTAATCACTTAACCGATGCGCTTTCAACCTACCCCTTTGCCATTTTCGGCAGCGGATGGGAGAAAGCAATGGAAGGCAGGCAGTATCCGTATAAAGGTGATCTGGTTATTGGCAATGATGTATGGATCGGTTACAACAGCACACTAATGGCGGGAATTACTGTTGGTGACGGTGCTATAATTGCGGCAAATTCCACTGTAACAAAGGATGTGGACCAGTATTCAATAACAGGAGGCAATCCCGCAAAGCTTATCCGCAAACGATTTGATGATGATAAGATCGCAAAGCTTCTTGAATTAAAATGGTGGGATTGGGATATCAAAAAGATAACCGCTAATGTGAATAAACTAACCGGGAATGATGTGGCCGCGCTTGGTTAAATAAACTAATAATTGTAATTTGCTTTTATGAAACAGCTTCTGACAGGAAAATTTTACGGTAATACTTTCAGCACAATGAGTGCCGGCGGCATTACTATTACCGAAACAGAGTATACCCATGATTGGGTTGACTGGCATTACCATGAAAATGCATATTTCACTTTCCTGTTAAGCGGTAAATTAATTGAAGGCAGCAAAAAGGAAAAGAACATCTGCGCCGAAGGCGCGCTGCTTTATCATAATTGCCAGGAACCCCATTACAATATCAAACCCGCAGGATACTCACGCGGTTTCCATGTGGAGATTACCGGCAAGTGGCAAAAACATTTTGGACTTGCTGCGGGAATTGAAGGCAATTATAGTATCAACTCTCCGCTGATTATTAATAAATTCAAAAACATCTATTCGGAGTTCAGCAGAAACAGTGATGATACCGGTTTTGCAATTGAAGAGTGTCTTGTTGATATATTCGGGATGCTTCAAAACTCTGTAAGCGGTTCCGGTTCCCAAAAACCCGCATGGGTCGGATATCTGGATAATATCCTGAAGCAGAGATTTAACCAAAAACTCTCCCTGAAAAGTCTTTCTGATGAGCTTGATGTACATCCCGTACACCTATCCCGTGATTTCAGAAAGCATTATAACTCAACATTAAGCGGATACATCCGCAGACTGAAGCTGCAGCATGCCTTAAAGCTTTTTTCAACCGGCGGAAGCTCATTTACCCAAATTGCGCATGAGTGCGGCTTCGCTGACCAAAGCCATTTTTTAAGATGGTTCAAGCAGGCAACCGGGTTGAGTCCTAAAGCATACAGAACAAAATTCCCCAAGTGTTAAATCTGTTCTATTTTATTTAATTCATACCTGCTATTTTTACCCAAATTAGTTATAATATGAAATATACTTTCTTGGCTTTAATGCTGTCCTTGTTTTGCATATGCAGCTCAGCTTCGCAGGTTATCCCCGGGGGCTGGGAGCTTTCAGATGAAAAATTTGACAACTCTGTTATTGAGAGCTTAAAAATGAAAATTTCTGACACCACTTTTAAATTTATTACAAGTGTTGTGGTAATTAAAAACGGCAAGGTCCTTATAGAAGAATACTTTAACGGTTACAGCAGGGATTCCCTGCATGATACACGCTCCGTAGGGAAAACCTTTACATCAACACTAACCGGAATTGCTGTAAACGATGGTTATATAAAAAACATTGAGCAAACTTTAGGCAGTTTTTATAAATTAAAAGATTACCAAAATTATTCACCTTTAAAAGAAACCATTACACTGAAAAACCTGCTCACAATGAGCTCGGGTTTTTTAGGATTTGATTTCGATGAAAACTCACCCGGCAACGAAGAGAATATGTACCCGCAGTCGGACTGGGTTAAATGGACACTGAACCTGCCGATGGATTCCGCCAAAACGCCCGGCTCCAGGTGGGAATATTTCACCGCCGGCATTGTTGTGCTTGGAGACATTCTGAACAAAAATGTTCCCGGCGGACTTGAAAAGTATGCCGATGAAAAGCTATTCACCCCTTTGGGCATAAAGAAATACGGGTGGGAATACACTCCCCAGGGTGTACCTAACACCGCCGGCGGGCTGCGCCTCAGCTCGCTTGATCTCACAAAATTCGGACAGCTTTATAAAAACAAGGGCATGTGGAACGGTAAGCAGATCTTACCTGAAAAGTGGGTAAATGAAACACTTACAAAACATTTTATACTGCCGTTTGATAACATGGCGTACGGGTATTTGTGGTGGAACAAAAGTTATACATACAATAACAATTCGTATGAGGTATTTGCATGCAGCGGAAACGGCGGAAATAAAATATTCGTATTTACCAATGAGCCTCTTGTGGTAGTGGTTACATCAACCGCATACAATAAGCCTTATGCACACCGCCAGGCTGATAAAATAATTGAAGATTATATACTTCCCGCAGTAATTGGCAAATAATTCATAGGGTGAAATTGTGTTTATTCAAAAAACCTTTTTATTTCCGCAGCCAGCCTTGTACTATCAGCCATCTCAATGGGATGGGGCGTTGCAGGCAGAACGATCAGGTTTGCATTTGGCAGTGCTCTGAATGCAGTAATGGTTTCTTCAAGCGATACCATCTTATCGCTGTCGCCAATTCCAACAAGCACTTCGTTATTAACCAGATTCAATAATTCTGCGGTAAGTACGTTCTTGTTTCCAAGCCCTGTCATCATATCTGCTGTTTTTTGCAGCAGGGTTTCCCATTTATCTTCACCATGTCTTTTTGCAAGCTCTTGTGCAAACTTTGGGACCTTCATTTTCATCTTATCAGCGTCAAGCATCTTTATTTCCCTTTCGGCGATTTCGGGGGTCCATTCAAATTTTGTAGCAAGCGTAAATATCTTTCCTATCCTGCCGAGATTATTCAAAGCCGCATACAATGCGGCATAACCGCCCATGCTGTAACCAAATATATTTATTTCATCTATATTGTTTGAATCAAGATATGCAATTATATCACGGGCAAACATATCTATCGTAAAAGGCTCATCAGGTATTTCTCCTCCGCCATGGCCGGTAAAATTCATTATGTGAACTTCCATACCCGCAGATAACAATTTATGTAAAACCCCAAATTGATCCTTTGCTCCTATGGCGCCGTGCAGCAATAAGAGTCTGTTCATTTTTTAACTCCCGCTGTTTCAACAATTATATCCGTTACTTCGCTTACAATATTTTTATTAAATGTATAGGGCACTTTTTCAGTGATTCGCTCTATAGCAATTTTCTCAATTTCCTGTTTTGATTCTATGAATTTCAGTCTTCCCAGTTCAGCAAGGTATTCATCCAGGTACGGTCTTTTGCCGGTGAAAATACTGAATGTCCCGGTGCCCAGCAGCGCTGACTCCCTGTTCATTGTGCCGCCGCCGCTTAAAACAATATCAGCAGCATTTACAAGGTCAAGCCCGTCAACAGCCTTTTCAAGGAAACGGACATTGTTCTTATTGCTGATATTGGCAGTAATAAAATCCCTGTCCTTCTGTGAACGGCTTGTTATAAGCACAGTGCAGTTTTTGTGTGAACTTAAATGATTTAGCGCATGAATAAGCAGCTCTTCACTTCTGCTATCGTGGTAATTGCCAAGCATACCGGGCGGGCGAACCACTGCAAGCACGTCATTTTCATTCACACCAAGTGTTTTCCTGAAATCAGGTTCAGCCACAAATGAACATAAATACAATTCTTCTTTAAACCCGTTGTACCGTGCTACTTTCTTAAGGTCTATACCGTTTGTGCTGAACCGTTCATTAGGTATGAATACAGGGGCAAGAATAAGATTTGCATAACGGTTAAAAATACGGGTTTCGGTGAATTCATAATCCATCATAAGCAGTGTCTTAATGCCAAGCGCATTTGATGCTACAAGCTGCGTTCTTGAACCGTGGCTTACAGCAAGAGCCGGTTTTACAGTATCCCTGTATTTGCTTTTTATATATTTACTTAGCTCCGCTTTCCGCTTGAAGAGATTTAATATTTTTTTGATCTTGCTTTTTCCGCCATGTGCGCCAATTGCAGTATGCGGTATGTTCCACATTTTAAGTAGAGTAAGTGTTTGGGCAAAATCACGGGCTGTTACATCATAACTTAAGCCGCGTTTTTTCAGCTCTGTGAACACAGGCAAAAAAAGCGGCACATGTGGCGAGTTATCCAGATCAAACCATATCATAATTAGCTCTGCAAAAGTTTACGCTTAAGTATTTTTGTGATGCGTTTTGCGGTATTGCCGTCCCAGTACTTGGGAAGCCGGCCCTTTTTATATCTGCCGGTCATTATTTCTCTGAATTTTCTCAAAAGCAGTCCGGTATCTGTACCTATAATTGTATTTGTTCCTTCGGTTTCAGTAACCGGGCGCTCTGTGTTTTCCCTCATGGTCAGGCATGGTACCTTTAGGTAGGTTGATTCTTCCTGCAGCCCGCCGGAATCGGTGACAACAAGTTTTGCTGTAGATGTAAGCGCTATCGTTTCAATATAACCTATCGGTTCAGTAAGCAAAATGCCGGGTGTAGAAAAATATTTTTCAAGCTTAAACTCTTTGATCTTCCGGGATGTTCTGGGGTGGACGGGGAAAATGACTTTTACGCTCTTGGAAATTTCCCTGATGGCACGCGCAAGCCTGCCAAGCACTTCTATATTATCAACATTGGAAGGGCGGTGCATGGTAACAAGGCAGAATTCATTTTTCTTAAGCCCGTATTTTTTTAAAATATCCTGTGGTTTTGAGCCCTTTATGAATTTTTTAAGTGTATCTATCATAATGTTGCCGGTAAAAAAGATCTTCTGCTTATCGATGCCCTCTTTTGCGAGATTTTTATTCGCATCAGCCGAAGGCGTGAAAAGGTAATCCGAAAGCCTGTCGGTAACAATCCTGTTTACTTCCTCGGGCATTTTTTTATCATATGATCTCAGTCCGGCTTCAACATGCGCCAGCGGTATAACCATCTTTGATGTAACCATTGCTGCGCTTAATGTTGAATTTACATCACCAACCACAATAACTAGTCCCGGCCTTTTTGCGGTGAAGATCTTCTCTAATCCCGTCATGATCTTTGCCGTTTGTACAGCATGAGAACCTGATCCGGATATAATGCTCACATCAGGTTTTTTGATATTCAGCTCTTTGAAAAATATATCGCTCATTGTGCTGTCATAATGCTGACCGGTGTGTATAAGAGTTACTTCAAATTTCTTCACTTTCGAAAGCTCATTTATCAGC
The DNA here is from genome assembly GCA_030835085.1 of Ignavibacteria bacterium. Lineage (GTDB taxonomy): Bacteria > Bacteroidota > Ignavibacteria > Tepidaquicellales > OLB5 > OLB5. The sequence goes on along the minus strand of JAUQWQ010000144.1, from coordinate 18,241 downwards.
GGAGCTATCTTAATAAAATTAGGACGCGCACCGGCAATGCATGCTATATTTATCCTGCCGTACTTTTTCCCGGTTCTTATATTTATTCTTTTCTTTTTGATATAATATATTATTTTTCTTTATGAACTAAATTTCCGTATATACCGCTCAGCTTTTTATAATTTTCATCCCAGTCAGCTTTTTGGGCGGCTAAGCTTAAGTTTACCGAGCCATGTTCTTCTATCAATCCTGGATTAGTGTAATATTTTTCCATAGCGCTCTCAAGTTCATCTGCGCTGCCGCGCTTCACTATCAGCCCGTTTGCTTCGCTAACCCACTCTTTAATAGCGGGTACATCTGTCACTATCAGTCCTTTACCGCACGCCATGGCTTCCAGTAAAGATAGTGAAGTACCGTCACTAAGTGAAGATGATACATACACGTCAGCAGCGTTAAGGAATGCAGGCAGCTCGCTGTTCGGAACCCTGCCTAATACCTGAATTTTTTCATCAAGATCGTTTTCAGTAATATATCTAAGTGCACCAACCTTGCCGGAACCATCTGAAAGCATTATCATCAGTACGTCATTTTTATCTTTGCAGAAATTTCGGAAAGCATCAAGCAAATGGTCAACGCCGTAAACCGGCTCAAAGTGCCTGTTGAAAATTATTATAAATTTATCTTTTTCAAGATTTAACTTCACGCGTGCTTCGGCTTTATCGGTTTTTTTGAACTGTGTAAGATCGATTCCCCACGGAAATACCGTGATTTTTTCAGGTGGTAAACCGTAATCATCAATAATTTTTTTCTTTACGAATTCAGCATCGCATTGCACATGATCACATGTTTTCATCACCTTCTTAACCAGCAACCTGCGCAAAAAACTTTTATCCGGTTCGGTTAGTATATCCGAACCCCACGGCATCGATAGATGCGGGTGGAATCCTGAAAGCGCCGCAAGTATGCCAACCTGCCATACATAACCTGAGTGTATTATATCAGGTTTGAATTCCTTTACTACCTTTTTAAAATGCGATCGCTCGCTGAGAAGCGGCATTGAGCGGAACGCCGGCTTTTTGGAAATTATCTGCAAATGGTCAAGTGAGTCAATTTCGCTGATAATTTCTCCGGCGGCATAATGAAGGAATAAAACCTCGTGGTCTTCCACAAGTTTTTTCAGGAACCTGTAATCGTGTATCCCGCCATTTGAGCTAACGTATAATACCTTCATTTATTATTATATCTGCGGCATTCCGGCAGGTTCATTTTTTCTCGATGTAAAATTCTTTTATTTTAGCTGAAATAAAGCTTACCCCTTCATCTGAAAGCTCGTAATACAGCGGCAGCCTAAGCAGTCTTTCGCTATACATATCTGAATTGGGCAGCTCTCTGCCATCATGTTTATCTTTAAAATAAGGCGACTTGTGTAAACTCTGATAATGAAAAGTCGGAAGAATATCATTTTTCTTTAAATACTCTATCAATTCCTGTCTCTCTTCAAGGCTGCGGCAAATCATATAGAACATATGCCCGTTATTCATTGCGTATTCAGGTATGACGGGAAGAGTGAAGAACCCGTCCCCTGCAAGTCCTTTCAGCGCTTCATAATACTGCTCCCAGATAGAGATCCTTCGCTTTTGTATCATATCCAGGTTTTCAAGCTGTGCGTAAAGAAATGCCGCAATTATATCTGAAGGCAGAAATGATGAGCCGATATCCACCCAGTTATATTTATCCACTTCGCCACGGAAGAACGCTGAGCGGTTTGTTCCTTTTTCGCGGATTATTTCAGCCCTGTTTACCAGGCCGGTATCATTTAACACCAGCATACCGCCTTCCCCTGAAATTACATTCTTGGTTTCATGGAAACTGAATGCTGAAAGACTGCCAAACGTACCAAGCGGTCTGTTTTTATGAAAAGAATCAATCGAGTGCGCCGCATCCTCTATCAGGTGCAATCCGTGTTTTTCGGTCAGCTTCATAAGCGGCTCCATATCGCAGGCAATGCCTGCGTAGTGAACAATAGCAATTGCTTTTGTTGCCGGTGTTATAAGCTCTTCTATTTTAGATACATCTATGTTAGGGCTGGATACTTCGCTATCGGCGAAAACAATTTTTATCCCCCGTATGGCAAATGCGTTTGCTGTTGATACAAACGTAAAAGAAGGTACTATAACTTCTTCACCCGGTTTAAAATCTAGCAGTATCGCGCTCATTTCAAGCGCATCTGTGCATGAAGTGGTAAGCATTGCCTTTTTGAATCCATAACGCTCTTCAAAGAATTCATGGCACAGTTTGGTGAATTTGCCGTCACCTGAAATTTTCCCTGTTTCTACCGCCTGTATAATGTAATCCTTTTCTTTACCGGTTAAAAAAGGTTTATTGAACGGGTATTTCATTTTTTATCTTCCCTCCATCCCCAGATATAATATGCTGCATCGGGGCCGGTATTGAACAAAAGGTCAACTATACTTATGTAATGCTCAAACGGCGGGTAAAGCTGAGGGTACTCCGGGTAAGAGGAATAATCTTTGAACTGAATACCCACTCCGCATTTAGTAAATTCGTCCTCATCTATATAATTCTTCGCCGATGGACCCGAAATATAAACATCACCTCCGCATTTTTTGATAAGATCAAGCAAACGCTCAAGGCGTTTGCCTTCGGGCTTATAATTTTCGGAGTTATCGTAAATTGTTTTTGAACCAAGAAAGTCTGTGGCGATTGTTTTTACCAGGAATTGATTCAGCTCGCTTAAGTTTTCCCATTTTCTTTCAAGGTAAACATGCGCAAAGAACTCCCTGTAATTTTTAAAATACGGGGCTTTATGATAGTACTGCTCCATGTTCTTAAAATGTTTTCTTTCCCATACACCCTGCTTTATTGTAACTTCATTGATATTCCTGTTTAGCTCCTGCCCAACGGGAACAGATAGCCACATTGTTCCGCCTTCACACTTTATTTTATTCCTGTTACGCCAGTCATTTTTGGTGAACTGAACGTCATCATAAAATACAAACAGGTCAGAGTCGTTTATAATATCAAAATATCCCTTCCATGGAATATAATTCGATTGAATTACAGCAACCTTCTTTTTCATTTTTTGTCATGTCTCCCGACAGAAATTTCATTGCCATCAGGATCTATTGGCCTTAAAAAATTATTATCAAAAGTACTGAGGAACATTAAGCTGAGAAGTACAACATTGGGAATAATTACAGCGTAATTTCTCATTTCTTCTATACTGAAAGTAAAGAACATCGATATCAAAAAAAGTATTATCATTAAATTCACATATAGCAGCGGACCCTTAAACCTCTTCCACAGACCTTTAACTAAAAACAACAGTACTATAAAGTGAAGTCCGCCAAAATTAAAGAAAAAGTCTCTTAGCAGTAAATGAGGCGGGTGCTCAAATAATAGGTTCAGGTTCCTCATAGAATTGTTTACCAGGTTCTGCCCCGAAGTATCTTTGGGAAGAAAATAACTTATGGCATAAATTACACCGAAAAATATTACAACCATTGAGGCTGAATAAATAATGGTTTTAATTTTGAAAAGTTCCCTGTAATTGAACAGCAAATAACTTATAATCAGGTATACAACGCCGCCGTGGTTTAACATACCTATAAGGAAAGTAAGCAGCAGCAGATTCGGTTTTTTGGCAACTATAAAATAAAAGCCGGCTATCATTGAAAGCAGCAATGCAAAATCCATGTAAAAGAACTGCCCGTTCATTATTATAAGATTCCATATCATGGGGTAAATAATTATTGGTGCAAGCCAGCAGTTCATTGCTTTGCTTTTAAAATACCTGCCAAGAAGGAAATAAAACGAAAATAAAATTAAGTATGCAAGTCCTGTATTTATAAAAAAGAAAAGCAGCTTTGGCGGAACAAGCTGCAGCGCTGACAAAGCTTTGAATATCATTGGTATCAATATTCTCAGCTGTATCGGTTTCATCGATTCAAAATTCGCAACTGCAATAATGCCGCCTGGTGATGTTGGGTTATAAAAATCAGCTCCCTGAACAAATTTATGGTAGTAAAGATAAGTAAAGGTAATGGCTATCATAATATAATAAATGTGAATGATAATGGAAGGGGAGCGTTCATTGGGAAATTTTATGTTAAGAAATTTCATTTATTATCTGTATTTTTCTGTTGTATTGAAATAATTACCGTTGATCAAACCGGCTTGAGCCGTTATTGCAGCTCATGACCCGGATTCTTTTAACATTTTGTACGCGTTTTTAAGAACTGTTTCAATATCTCCGTAACTTATTATCAACCCGTCTTCCCGTATATGTGAAATTTCATAACCCAGTTTAAGATGAAGAATAATAGACCTGTTATTTTTCCTCGAAAAATATCCAATAAGTTCTTTATAATTATTTTCAAGCGCTGTTTGGCAGAGCTTAATACTGTGATATTTCGCCAGGTTTTTACCGCGGTACTCTTTAGCGGTAAAAATTATATGATGATTTATCTTATCGTCTGTCACGGAAGCAAAATCTGCAAGCACAAGGTTATCCGATTTATCTTTTATGCAAAAACTGTATTTAAATTTATCTGTCAGCGGGTTCAGCAGGTAATCATCATCTGCATGTTTGCGCCACCTGTAAATTTCGTAATATTCCTCAAATGAATCGTTGATGAACTTTGAGAATTTCCTCAGATCCTTCTTCATCAGATCTTCGGTAATAAGCTCCATTTTAAGTCCCATTTTACCAAGTTCTTCATCTACAAAAGCATGGTAATTTATGGTTTTTTCTTCTGTTGTTGACATTCCTTTCCGGTGAATACCGGTCAATTATTTTCAAAAATTCATGAACTACCTGTGTATATCTTTAATAAAATACAGCGGCCGGTTCTGTACCTGGCTGAATATTTTTGAAAGATAAATACCGATTATACCCAGGCAAAGCGTAATAATTCCAAGTGAAAAACTTATTGATGCAAGAATTGAGGTCCAGCCCAGTGATATTTCATCCGGAAAGAGTATTTTGTTTATTACAATATACCCCGCAAAGGATAAGCTGAATAAAGTTATCACCAGACCCATGTAAAAGATACCCTTCAGAGGTGCGGGCGAAAATGATGTTACTGAATTAACCGCAAGTGATATCTTCTTCATGAAGGAGTAATTGCTTCTTCCCTCTCTTTTTATCTTCTTTACGGGTATTCCCCTCTGGTCATATCCCAGCCAGTTCATCATGCCGGCAAGAAAAAGATTTTTATCGCCCATTTCAAGCAGTGAGTCAACGTATTTCCGTGATAGTATTCTTTCGGTAAGAATGTTTTTTGATACCTTGGTTTCGCTAAGCATATTAAAAATTTTCCAGAAAAGATTACCGGAAACTTTTTCAAACAACCCGCCTTTTCTCTGCTCCTGGTAACCGTAAACTACATCATCACCTGTCTTTTGAATTTCAGCGAGAAACCCGGGCAGAACATCCGGGCTTGTTTCAAGGTCACAATCGATAAGGAAAACATAATCGCCTTTGGCGGCTGATATGCCGGCAAACAAAGCATAGTGATGACCGAAATTCCTTGAAAGGTCTATAATTACTGTTTTTGAGTAACTTTTTTTTAATTCAAATAATCTTTCCAGTGAATTATCCGGAGAACCGTCATTTACAAAGATAATTTCATAATCACTGCAGTTTGTTTCCCGCAGCGCTTCGGTGCATTTTGATAAAAATTCTTCCAGGTACCCGGCTGAGTTATATACAGCAGTTACAACGCTTATTACAGGTTTCTGTATTTCGGTTTTGCTGTTTATGGATACCCCCTTAAAACTTATAAATTAAATTATTAACAGCTGTATTTTAATTACTTCCTGTATTGTTTTTGCACATTAAAATACAAAAATAATGCTATACTATAAAGGTATTTTAACTGTGTAAAGCTGCCATAGCTGATAATATCTGCATTCACTATTCAGCTTTTTTTCCCGTCACATAATGCTGCGCTCCAATTGGCAGCCAGCCAATAAACGCTTCAATGCTTCTGAAAAGTTTTGCCTTAAACGGAAAAAAAACTATGTATGAATCATCAAATACTTTTAACCCGGCGTTCTTAAAAAGACTTTTTATTTTTCCATGGTTAAGCAGAACAGCATCACGGTCAAACTCACATCTTGCCACGGCAAGTCTTGTAAGCGGGTTCCAGGGATTATGCTCAAACACAGCAGCTATACCGCCGGGTTTTAAAACCCGGTACATTTCCCGGGCAAAATTATCCCACATACCGGGCGGTACGTGATGCATTACGTTTATAGCAAAACAAAGATCAAAAGTATTATCCCCAAACGGAAGTTTCGCCCCGTCATAAAGCCTGTAGTCCACTTCCGGATTATTGATCTTCGCTTTTTCAACCACACCTTCTTCAACATCAACTCCGTGAAGCTGTTTAATTTCTGATTTCAAAAAGCGGTCAACAAGTCCAACCCCGCTTCCGATATCAAGTACTTTTATATCGTTTAGCGTGCCGAAATTCTTCCCGGCAAGCTTTAATAAAAGCTCCGCTTTTATTTCAATAAAAAAATCCACATCCTGCCCTATAAAACCAATTGAATCATCAATCTCAGTCCTGTAAGTTTCTACATAATCATCAAAACTTACCTGGCTTTCTGAGCCAGAGGTTTTATCAACTTTTGTTTGCTGTATCCCGGTATTTTTATCCGAATTCAAATTTACTTTTTAAAATATTATATATTATTCTGTAATTTCTTCTTTGGTATATATGCCCAGGGCTCAAGCCCTGAAATTTTAAATGTGCTGATATACAGCAGGAACAATATTGTTACCATAGGTATAAGTTCTGTATAAACACGTACTTCTGTAATATATGTAATAAAAATACCGAATATGTAATACGGTACTATAGCAAGATTCAGATATACTTTACGTCTATCGGGATACTTAAGCCATGCACCCGTTATAAATAATAGAATGGCAAAAATATATAATCCCCCGTAATTCAGCGCAAGGTTTTTCAAAAAAATAGTATTTCCCGGCAGCTCTTTAACTATCCTTATGTTCTCAATATATCCTATCTCGAAATTATCTCCCGGGTTGCTGCGGAAAATATAACCCAGCAGAATTTTATAACCGATGAAAAATATCCCGAGTAAAAAAGTATTTAAAATTACTTTTTTAGTAAAGAGCTCTTTATAATTGTAAAACAGGTAAGCAAAGATAAGATAACCTGCGGTCTCTTTATTAATAACCGCAATAATAAATATAATAAAAAAAGCTATTGTTCTTTGATTCAATATATAATATAAACCAATTGTAAAAAACAATATTGCGGTAAAATCGTAGTACTGGAAAGACTGGTTAAGTATAATATAGTTCCATAAAACAGGGTATAGAATAACCGGTGCTACCCATAACAGGTATTTTACATTTCTGAAATATCCGCAAATAAGCTTGTAAAAAACTATCTGCAGCAAAAAAAGAGCTGCAACATTCCACGCATTGTAAAGATACTTGCCGTAAATGGCATGAAGCGGCCTGAAAAAATCGAATATTACCGGCATTAGCAGGCGGAACTGGAACGGCTTTGAAGTTTGGAATGATGCGACGGCGTTAAGGCTGTTCGGAGCATTCCAGTCAGCGGCCGCTACAATTTTTTTGTGATACAGGTAACATATTACAACAGATAGTACAAAGTATAAAGCAAGAAATCCGTACGGAATTTTATTCGCTCCGCCTCTATCATACCCCGAAAAATCTACGCTGCCCGGGGTGTAATCGTAATATTGAGATGGATTCATGTTGTATTTAAAAGTCATGCCTGCGTCTGCTTGCCGTCAACAGATCAGGCAGGAAAGCAGGCAAAAAAATTTTCTATTCTCTACTTCTTCTCCCTCCCCTTTAGGCCGAAGACCTTGTTTCTAAGGGAGGGTTGCGGAGGTGTCGCTCTAGGGATTATAATATATCGGCACGCACCAGTGATTCCCCGCAACCCAGTCACTGTTGGGTAATTCAACATCATGCTTAAGTATACGGTGACACTGCTCATCGTAAACCTTGCCGGTTGATTTTTCTATGGGGTCAAACACTATATACTTATAATACCCTGATACCATGCCATCGGGAAGTTTAACGCGGTTGCTGTACTGCGGGTCAAGTGTTAAGGCATAATCATTTTTAAAATCGATAATTTCCTTCAACCTGTCGGTTTCAATTGCCCCGATTGCAGCCTGGAATTCCGTCATTCTGTAATTCAGCCCTCGCACAACATAATCAAACTTTCCGTAGTTGCGGAATTTTTTAGCATGCTCTATCACATCCTTGTGTTTTGATACCAGCATACCGCCCTCGCCGGTTGTGACAGTCTTTGTGGCGTAAAATGAATAGAATCCCGCATCGCCCCACTCACCCGGATTTTTACCGTTCCATGATGCGCCGGCTGCATGCGCACAATCTTCAAGCAATATGATATTATTTTCTTTGCAGTATGCAGCAATTTTCTCTATCTCAAACGCTAAATGACCCCCAATATGCACAACCCAAATTGCCGCTGGTTTATACTTTTCGGCTTTGGCTTTCATGTCATCAAAGCTCATGCAAAGGTCAAATTTATTGCAGTCAACAAACTGCACTTCGGCTCCCGCCTGCAGTGTAGCCAGGGGAGTTGCCATAAATGTATTTGATGGACACAGCACGGTTTTTTCTTTCAGATTGTAGAAATCCAAAACTGCAAGCGCAGCACCCGCCCAGCTTGAAAACGCAGCCGAACCGAGTTTATTCATCTCAGCCCACTTGTTTTCAAACAGCTCGGTGTAATAGCCCTCTGTCCACTTGTTTGAAGCTACAATTTTATCGAATGCCTCATGTACTTTAGGCAAATCTCTTTTATCAAAACCAATTGAAAAATTCATGTTATATTTTTATTAACTTATAATATCAAAATCGGTACTCTTTCGGTTTTTGCCCCCCTCTCCCTTTGGGAGAGGGGTTAGGGGGTGAGGGGTTATATATCAAACCCAATTGAAAAATTCATGTTATATAATTATTGTTTTTGGAAACAATTACATTTCGCTCCTGACGGAGCTCTAAAATTATACTATTCAAACCCTACCTTCCTGCGCTGTGCTTGTTAAGGCAGGCAAACATAACGCTCCTACGGAACTAAAACCAAATTCTGGTTAATTGTTGTTCACTGTTCATTGTTGAGCCACGCTTTATGTGGCGAAACCTTACTCCGAAGGAGGAAGGTTAATTGTTCTCAACCAATCAACTCTTCACTCGGATCAAAATAATGGTTATAATAAACCTTCTGTTTCGGGTCCTTAATTTCTTTTGATTCAAGCTTACCCCATATTCCCCGAGCTGCGCTGCTTATGGAGTGCTTAATCGAAAAACCAAGCTCACTTTGTATCTTTTTAAATGATACCCTGTAATCCCGGGCATCAACGCTCTCGCCTTCAATGTTCACGGGAATATCCTTACCGCTTGCTTCTTTAATTCCCTTGGCAACCAGATTCGCAACATCTGCTATAATATAATTCTGTTCTTCTGAACCTACGTTATAAATTCTACCGGCTGATTGCTCAAGCTGCAAAACCCTCAGGTATGCTTCTGCTGCATCGGGCAATGAAAGCAGCGGCCGCCACTGGTTACCGCCAAAAACATTTATCCTGCCTTCGGTGAAGGCGGTCATAGTCATTGTGTTTACTACAAGATCAAACCGCATACGGGGAGACCAGCCGTACAGGGTTGACATACGCATAATAACGGGCTTAAAATTCACGTCAGCAATTCCCATAATGCTTTCTTCGCTGGATATTTTTGTTTTCGCGTACAGGCTTACGGGATTCAGCGGAGCCTCTTCATCAAGTATATCACTGCCTACACCGTATACGCTGCATGTTGAAGCATATATGAACTTACTCACTCCCTCAAGCTTCGCTGATGATGCCACAACCTGTGCTGCAAGAAAATTCGTTTCAACAGTCTGCTCGGGTCTAGCTTTGCTGGCGGGGTCGCCCACTACAGCGGCAAGCAGTATAACACTGCCGGAGTCACGGATGGCAAGATTCACAGTTTCGATATTCCGTATATCGCCTTCAATAATTTCAACTCTTTTATCACCGGCATACTTTTCCACTGAACGTTTGCCATATATAAAGCTGTCCAGTATCCTGACAGTATAACCTTCGCTTAAAAGCCGGTCTGTTAAGACCGCGCCAAGATACCCCGCTCCGCCAATTACCAATACTTTATTCATTTTTCATTATACCCGCGCAGGCGGGTATCTCAACTTTTAATTTACAAACTTACATCGGGTGGATACCCGACACCACGCAAATTTAATTTTCAGTTAAACACTGACAGGCCTAAGGGTCATACAAATATCTATGCCGTCAGTCTATCACCCCACAACTGTCTTCACATACTTTTCCATTGCTTCGCGGTATGTGTACTTCGGTTTCCATCCAAGCATACGCTCAGCTTTTTCGCTGGAAATAAACCTGCCTTTATAATTACCCTTGCGGTCTTCTATGAACTTCACCTTTGCCTTTATTCCCAGTATTTCTTCAAGTGTAGTAACAATATCAATTACTCTAATAACTTCCCTGCCATTGATATTAAATATCTGGTTCTCGCCTTCTTTTGCAAGGCAGCTGACATTGCCTTCGGCAAGATCGCGCACATATATAAACTGCCTCGTCTGGCTTCCTGTACCGTGGATGGTAATTTCTTCACCCTTCAGAATTTTATCTATGAATATCGGGGTAACTGTTGCTGCCCTTGCCCGCTCCCCAAATGGTATGCCGTAGCGCATAATTGTATAATTCACGCCATAAAGATTTTTGTAATTCCTGCAGAACATCTCTGCGGCAATTTTTGATGATGTATATAAATGATCAGGGTTCTGCGCGTAAATGGTTTCTTCGGTGATCTGTGTATCATCATCACCTTCAACACTTCCGTAGATCCATTCGGTTGATGAAAGCAAGACCCGCCCAACATTATTTTCGCGGGCAGCTTCAAGCACATTAATTGTCGAGTTCGATGTGTTCAGGTTCGATATTATCGGTTCATTAAAGAAAATATTCACATTAGCCTGTGCCGCCATATGGTAAATGGCATCAAATCCTTTGGCTGCGCTTTTGAATTTTGCCGTATCGTTAACATCACCTGTTATATTTTCGCATTTCTGCCCGTAAACCGGTGCTTCAAGGTCGTAAATAACAACCTCATGACCCTGTTCCATCAGAACATCAACAACATGGGAGCCAATGAATCCCGCTCCGCCTGTAACCAGTATTTTCATTTAATCGTTGTGATTTTTAATTTACACGCGCTAAAATAGCCATATCTTCAGGCATTTGAAATATAATTATTTTCGGGAATCTTATGGTCGACTCCTAACGGAGTCATATTCCAGCGTTCATCATCTCAGCTTAGTTTTAAAAATTATTACTTTTTTAGACCGCAGAGCGGTCACATATCCTTAGTGTGCTTTACGGTTTATGCTTCTATGATTCCTTGCACTTCTTAAAATTTTCTATGTATTCCCCGGCAAGAGCCCCCATCGAAAATTTCTTCAGGGCAATTTCTTCGATTCCCTTTGAAAGCTTGTTTACAATTGCAGGATCATTTATAATCTCTTCCATTTTGGCGGCAAGTCCGGCTGCAGTATTATCAAATATCATACTGTCCCGGCCATCGGTAACATATTCCCTGAAGCCGGCAAGATCACTGCATATTGAAGGCACTCCTTCGCTGTAGCCGATAAGCAGCGGACCGCATTGCGTTACCTGCCTGTAGGGCAGTATCAGCACATCATTTGAATTGTAAATCTGGTGTATCTTTCTGTAATCAATAAATTCATTATGAATGCTTGCATTCACTATATTGCGGATCCTGTCCAGTATTGCTTCAGTATCGTATTTTATCCTGCCGTAGATGTTAAGTTCAAAATCTATGCCTTTACTCTGCAGAATTTCGGCAGCATCAAGCAGTATTTCGATGCCTTTGTATTTTTCAACTGACCCGAAGAAAAAGAACCTGACCTTTCCGGGAATATTTTTACCTGCTGCCGGTTTATCAGCCGGTTCCCCGGTATCTTTGTAATAATCTATCACAGGAAGCTGAAATACGGGCGGGCTGAAACCGTGCTGCTGTTTGAATATTTCTGACTGTACCCTGCTTGCCGCGCAGATTTTCTTTAACGCAAGCTTCATTGTCATTTTAACCGAAAACATTCCGTGATTATCTTTGATCTCCGGGTGCAGGTCAACATCATGCATAACCACAAGGAATTTCTTCAGAAGAATACCCGCAAGTAAAACCTGGTATACGGTCATTGTGTTGAACCAAACAACATCGGGCTTAAGCTTCCTTATGCGTAAAAGGAATAATATTTCACTCACAAAGCTAAGCGGGTTACGGAAACGTTTACGCTTAACGAACTCCGCACCGAATTTTTTGCACCAGCGGTCAATTTCTATAGTTGCTTCTTTTGCCTGCAGGAAAATTATAAGCTCAATATGCTTCTTTAGCTCCGAAGCTACTGTATAACTGTGGTCTATGTAACTTTCCGAAGTTAAGTAAACTACTTTCAATTTGATATTTTAGTTAACAACGCCGAATAATTCAGAAATATCAGCAGCATCAAGGGTATTCATGCAGGTAACGGATCTATCACACCTGTTCAAATAACAGCAAAGGCAATCTACCCTGCCGGAATAGATCACTTTGCCGTTGCCAAATACATCAAGCTCGGTATATGAAGTAGGTCCTACAATAACAATAGTATATTTCCCCAGTGCGGTCGCAATATGGAAACAAAGCGAATCCGAAGTAAATACTTCCTGTGCAAGGGATACTATACAGATGAAATCTTCCATGGAGTTTGCAGTTCCGAAGAAAATTATATTGTTTCTTTCCAGTTTTTTCAGGTCACCGGCTATATTCTCATAGAAATCAATGTCCTCATCTCCGGCAATAATTCCAACAGCAGTATCAGGATATTTTTCGCTAAGGATATCTGCAAGAGAAGCATAGCCTTCACGGGTCCATTTTTTATACTGCCAGCGGTTCCCCCCGCCAAGGTTGAGCAGCAAAAGGGATTTAAACTGATTTAATTTATATTTTTCTTTTATTTCTCCGGCGCGTTTTCTTTTTCCTGGCGGAAGAAATATATATGGCTCGGAGTTTTCATATTCCAGGCAGCATATTTCGTGAATTATCCGGTGGTATGTTTTGGTGTTTTGTTTTTTTATTGTATCGTTCACGCCCATAAGGTACCATTCATTTGCCGCTTTGTTAACAGGATACGGCTTTTTGTTAACAATGCAATAACCGTAACTCTGCACGGCGTTCAGCCTGTTCATAATTTCCGAGCTGTCTGCTCCGCTATCAAGATTAATTGCAATATCAAAAGTATCGTTATATACATGGTCAAGTTCATCTGAAGTGAAGTATATCTCATCTATCATATCGTTATCTTTCAAAACATCATATGACCGTTCTTTTGTGATCCATGTAATATTTGACTCGGGATATTTTTCCTTAAGGCTCGGCAGAATCGATGTTGTCCGCAGAACATCGCCAACTGCATCCAGTTTAACTATAATAATTTTTTTTTCACCTTCGGTATATGTATGGGGTTCAGCCGGCGGGATCGGCGGGTATGGCTCTGTAATGCTGTTATCTTTTTCGTAATAATCGCAGTTCCCGCAGAATACACCATGCTCTTTATTCGGCTTGCAGGGCCTGTCTCCGTAAAAATGAAGGCAATCGAAATGTATTACAGGAAGTTCTGTCATTAATATTTAATTGTCTGATATTAAAAGGATTTCGGCAGTCATGATAAGACGGCCGCGGAAGATAAAACGCCACCTTTGAAAACAGTTACTGTTCTAAATATTTTTCGTCTCTTCTACAATAAACGTCGGGCGTTTTCTTGTCGCATCAAAATTACGCCACAGATATTCGCCAACTATGCCTATACTCAACAGAATAAGACCGCCCGTTACGAATATTGAGGCTATTAATGCCGGTATGCCGAATAGCGGGGCATCAAACAGTATCTTTCGCATGACAACGTACAAAGCCAGCAAAAAAGCCGGAACCCATGTGAGCATCCCTATAAATGATGCTATTCTCAAAGGTCTCGCGGAAAAGCCGAAAAAAGTATCAAATGCGAGCTTCAATCTTTTAAAAAATGACCATCTTGATTTCCCGTGCTTGCGCTCCCTGCGGTGATAATTCAAAAAGCGTCTTCCGAATCCAAGCCATATTATCTGTACTGTTAAGTGCGAGTTCTTCTCATCCATATCAACAAGTATTTTTGCCTGCTGCTTATTTATCATGCACAGGTCAAATCCTGTTTTGGGATACTCCGGCAGGACCAGGGCGCGGAATATTTTATAAAATCCCGCTGAAAATAATTTTGAAAGAAAGGGATCCGAGCGGCTTTGCCTTACACAAAGCACAAGATCACGTTTATTGCCAAGCACCCATTCATCGTACATCTGCGGGATAAGCTCCGGCGGGTCCTGCAGGTCAGCGGCAAGAAAAACAACTGCGTCTCCGCAAGCGAAGTTCATACCTGAAAGTATTGCCACATACGCCCCGTGATTTTTTGAAAGCTTAACCAGTTTTGAACGCGGGTCGGCGGAGGCAATTTCCTGCATAACGCGGTAAGATTCATCTTTTGAACCGTCATCCACAAACACCAGCTCATAGTCAAACTTTTGAGATTGCGCGCTGAGCACAGCGGTTAAAACGGAATGAGTTTCCTTCAATACGTCAGCATTGAAATAAACCGGGATAATTACCGAAATTTTATCCAAATTTTCTGATTTTGCTTAAATTTTACAAATAATAATAAATATTTTTTTTTATATATTAAATCCTATTAAAATTATTAAAAAACCCGCACTTTACGGCTCATTTTACGAAAGTGAATTTGCATAAACCGGTCATTTATTGTTTTTTATTTATAATCTGAAAACCGGGGGTATAAAAAAGAGGTCGTCCGGCTATTGCCGGACGACCGGGGGAATGGAGAAGAACAACAACATGAAGAAAAAACTGAAGTATTTAAATACAGTGGTACTATATAGGTGGAAAAATTATTTTATCAGGATCATTTTTTTACTTTCGGTATATCGGGTACCGTCATTACCGGCTGTTTCAAGCCTGTAAATATAAACTCCGCTGCCAAATGCCTGTCCGTCGAAATCAAAATTATAATTACCCGGCTGCATATCCTTTTGGGCAAGCACAGCAACTTGTTTACCTGTTATATCAAAGACCTTCAATGTTACAAAACCCGGATTTGCTATACGGAAACCGATCCTGGTTACGGGATTGAACGGGTTGGGATAATTCTGTTCCAGTTTGAATTCCCTTGATGTATTATTATTTTCAATTCCTGTCAGGTTTTTTTTAGGTGTGTACTTAACAATATTGTTGCACTCTACCCCTGATGCACTGTAAAAATCACCGTTAATAATAAGCTCATTATCGTATACTTCCAGCGCTCTTGGTCTCAGGTCAACCCCATACTCAACGCTGCACCAGTTTGTGCCGTTATATCTTGCCAGTTTATTTGCAGTTACTCCGTTAATTCTGCTGAAAAGTCCCGCTGCGTAAAGCTCATTATTGAAGACTTTGAGCGAAGTTATGTATGCCCTGGAAACATTGCAATACGCGCCATCAGCTCCGCTGCCCACGGGCCGCCATGAGCTGCCGTTATATTTCGCGATATTGTAACAGTAATCATCGCCCATTTTAATAAATCCGCCGCCGGCATAAAGCTCGTTGTTGTATACTGCAAGTGTATAAATTGTTTTATCGCCGCCTGCAATACCTGCGCCAACCGGGTTCCATTTATTCCCGTCCCATCTTGCAATACCGCCTGCCGGTATTCCGCTTGCATAATTAAAACATCCTCCGGCATAAAGCTCTCCCCGGAAAATACAGAAGGCATATACCGTTCCGATAATACCTGTACCCATACTTCTCCAATTGCTGCCATCCCATTTTGAAACCCCGGAAATGATCTCATTACCTGAAGCTGTAAACCAGCCCCCGGCAATAAGATCACCGTTGTACTCAATAAAAGTATTAACAACACTGTTAAACCCGTCTCCGGCATTCTGCCATTGGCTGCCATTCCACCTTGCGACATATTTTGCTGATACTCCGCCGGCTGAATCAAACAAACCGCCGGCAAAAACTTCACCATTATATGAAATAAGTCCCAGGGGTTCGTGGTTTAATCCTCCGCCAAGCGGTGACCATGTGCTGCCGTTCCAGCTGGCAATAAATTTTGCAGGGTTACCTCCTGCCATATTAAAAAAACCGCCGTTAATTAAAATTCCGTTATGAATCGCCATTGTGATTGATGTATGCTCTGCATAATACTCCATACCTTCGCTGCTGTACCAGTACTGCGTTCCCGGGCCAAGCGGGGTGAACTGAGACTGTACTGGGCTATCGAAAGCTGACCATTCAGGGTCACAGCTATCCTGTGCCAGCATATACCCCAGCATTAAATGAGATATACCGCAGGATGAATATCCCGGGTATGATCTATCGGTGTAAAAATATGTCAGGGAGTCTCTTGCTACCTGTCCGCTTCCTTCGTTGAATCCATAGTTAACAACACAATTGGAATTTGAAAATATTTTTATTTCCGCTATTGAACCTTCGAACCAAAGTGAATACAGGTTAACGCTTTGGGGTCCGTATTGAGCAAAAAATCCTACATTCCCAACAGAGAACGCTGAATTATCATCCATTGAAGAATATGTAAAACCGGTGTGTGAATTTGTCAATACTCCGTCAACATAAGTATAAAGCGTTTGATCAGCTTTTTTATATTTTATTGTGTAATTATGCCAGCTTGTATCAGAGCCGAGCTGGTAAATTCTTTTCCAGGTGTTGTTAATATAAATACTGATGTAACCGGACTCATTATTATTATATCCTATAATCCACCCGGCCAAACGGCATTTTCCAAATATATACATTGGTCTATACGGCGCAGAAATTTTGAATTTTGTATGTATTGAAAAACTATCGGTTGAGTTAACAGGGAATTCAAGCGGACTCAGATCTCCTGAACGGAGAAAATCTCCCTTGCCGTCAAATGTCAAATAACCATCCACATATGGAGAGGGCGGTAAATTAGAATTGAGTAACGGGTCGCATCCTGACTGCGCTCCGGCATCTATAGTAATAATTATTAATAATATTAAATATATAAAGGTTTTCATCTTTCGGATTCTTTGTTTCTTCTCTCAAATATTACGTTATAATATAACATTAAGTATAGCTTGTATCGTTAATTGTTCCCCGTTCCAAAAATAGGGTATATGGTTAGCGATTGCTATACCGTAATTATGGTAGGTATGACAATATATTGCCTAAGTAACTGTATTTACATTATATTAATTCTAACGTAAAGGTATTAAGTAATACGAAGGATTCTGCAAATTGCTAGATCAAACCTTGATATCCAGTTCAATTGGGCAATGATCGCTGCCCATAACCTTGGGATGAATTTTAGCATCAGTGACCATTGAGCGCATTTCTTTGGTGATCATAAAGTAATCAATTCTCCAGCCAACATTACGCTCACGCGCGCGGGTGATTTGATCCCAATATGTATACTGCTCAGGTTTCTGGTTGTATTCCCTGAATATATCAATATATCCCATATTGATAATTGTATCTATCCAGGCGCGTTCTTCCGGAAGGAATCCTGTGTTCTTTGAATTCTCTTTCGGGCGGGCAAGATCTATTTCCTTATGCGCAGTATTATAGTCACCGCATATTATAATATTCTTCTGTTTCTTGCGTTTCTTTTCTACGTTAAAAAATAACTCGTTATAAAAATCGAGTTTATATTTTACTCTTTCGGGTCCCCTGCCGCCATTTGGAAAATAAACATTATATATAGTAAAATCCTTAAAATCGGTTTGCAGTACGCGGCCTTCGTTATCGTAATAAGGATTACCCAGCCCTTTTTTAAAATCAATTGGGGGAATTTTGGAATACGTGGCAACACCTGAATACCCCTTTTTTTCGGCAGAAAAGAATTCGCTCCAGCATCCGCAGTATTTTTTTACTTCATCATCAAGTTGCTCAGCCTGTGCCTTGGTTTCCTGCAGGCACAAAATATCAGGTGATGTTTTTTTGAACCACTTGGGAAAATCCTTTTTCCATATAGCCCTTATGCCGTTAACGTTCCAGCAGAATATTTTGATCTCTTTTTTTGCCATG